>JAQVLJ010000053.1 GCA_028704215.1 Clostridia bacterium | reverse complement strand
CTAACATCAGACTTTTTCCCTGCAACACGAGAATTTGTAGTGAATGGTAAAGTGTATTATGATTTTGTAATGTTCATTGATATAAATAGCGAAAACTATTCTGAAGGCTTTTATGAACTAAGTTTTTCATATTCACGTAACGAGTCCGGTACAGTGGTTAATTCTGATCAAAAAACATTTGATTTTTATTTGTTGAGTGAAAAATCTTACAATGATACGGTGACAGTTAATGAAAAAGATTATAACACTGCTCCAGTAATAGAAAACACAAAAACTCGTTTGGTTAGTTCGTCTTATGGTTACAAAAACAACGTGATCAATACGTACGGATATACTACATACAATTATCCTACATTAACTTATGATTATAGAAAATATCAACTTTCTTATGAAAAGACCATATTTGATGTTTCCAAAACAGTATCTTATACTTTTGACGAAATCAATCAAAAGATTGTAATGACGGAAATTGAAAATGGCATTACAACATCAAAAGATTATACATTGACCAATTTTGACAATAGTTTACTTACTTTGGTGTTTACTGAATTGGGCGAATATGAATTAAATTTTAATGTAATATTTCAGTACAATAACGTCGCTCAAAAAGTATCTGATAACCAAGTTCCTGTAGCGAAACAAAGACTCATTATGTATGGCAATACTTTGGCATACAGCAAAGCAAATATTGATAGAGAATTGAAATATATCGAATTAGCTCAAAATGATATCAACATAATTGTGCCAAACGCTATAACCCTAACCCAAACATTGACAGATAATGTTTCGTACGGAACTATTTACAAGTTAGTTGCAAATGAGACATTTAGAAATGGACAAGTAATTGCTAGCTCTGAACAAAGTGCAAATTTGATTGATTTGTATCCATGTATAAATGAAACTGACAAAACTGTTGTGGACAATGAAGATAATGATTTATTAAATCACAATTTTGTAAAAACAAGCTATGTACCTTTGTGGTTTGACCAAAACTCAACCTATTCGACCAATAGTTTTTATTATTATTCAACTGTAAAAAGCGGTATTTTGACTACTACAAAAATGACTTATAGAAAAGGACAAACGTTTAGCAATGTTGGTTATTATATTGTAGCGATACAGAGTACAAAATCTTTTGATTACACAGACATAGATGAAGAGGAACGTACAGATACTTTGTGGCAATTGTACACTTTTCAAATTACAACCAAATTGCCTGAAATAATTATACATACAACCAATGATTCCACTACCCCTGCAACAAGTAGCGGAATAATATATAGCAACAAATATACAAATCAAAATGTATATCTTAATTGGGACAATCCAGGATATTTTGAAGCACCAATAATTAGCACTTATTGGTTCAATTCAAATTATAGCGATACAAAAATCGGAAATGGTATAGTTTTTTCAAAAGACAGTGTTTTGTTTTCCCAATCAGGAAGGTACGTTGTAGAAGTTTTTAACGGTCAGAAAAAGACCATTGTTTTCACTATTGACAAACAGCTAATTTCCAATTTGTCTATCAAGGGTGTTATTAGTACGTCGACTACAACTGGAAACATTAATTACATTTTTAGTGGAGTGACTTATACAAAAGCAGTTTTGGACAAGATGGTTACACTTATGTATGATGAAAAGGCGAGTGGCGCAGTTATTACTACAAAATATACATATACACCATTTGTGCTTGATGAAACAATTACACCTTCTGAAGTGTCTACCAATTTGGGAAGAAACTTGTGGGTGGCTACAAATTATAGATTGGGCAAAACTCAAAGCGAAAAGACATTTACAAAAGTTGCAAGCATGCAAAGCAACATTAGTCCGGACAATATTTTTGCCGAATCGGGCATATACGCTTTCACTTTGACAGATGAGGCAGGAAATACTTGCAAATACATGTTTGTAATAGACAAAACAAAAGCAAGTTTTATTCAAGTACCTGCTAGTGCCTCTGCAAACAATTTGGTAGCACAAGACACTACAATTACTTGGGGCAGCCACAAAGCGATCAAACTTTTTGATACTACGACTTTAAAAAATGTGAATTATAGTACAACTTATCAGTATACGACCATTACAGATTATGTTATGTCGCTTACAAATGGAGGGTATTACTCACAAACTGGTACCAATTTGAGCGAGATACAAAGGTTGTTTGCAACTTATAATTCGGATTATTACTATTTGGTAAAAAACAACTATGTTTACATAGTGCCATTGACAAGCAGTCCAGTTTCATACACTGTGTTACAAGATTCATTGAATACACAAAGAAAATACATTAAAATAGATTCAGAAATCGGTAATCCTTTGTCAGGTGACAATTATTACAATATATATGTGGTTGGCGATAACCAAGTAGGCAGTGATAGTACAAATTATACAAATTCTGTTTCAAAAATGAGTATAGAGTTCAATTCTGACAATAGTTTAGGTATGATTTATGGCTCTGAAAAATTGGACAACGATGCATATGAATACAACAATCGTATATATACTTTTGACAATAGTTCAGCAGATGGCTATTTGTTTGGAGATGCGTCAAAAAGAGAAGCGTTTGTATTTGAATGGCTTGAAGGTTCAGGCAGCTTCCTTGTTGAAGGAGTTTCATATTCATATTACCCTTTTGATTATAGTACAAACAGTACTCATCCTTTTGCAACCACCCCTACTATTGAAAATCAAACAATTACTGGAGAAAGAGTATTAACCTCTGATGCATCAAGAGAAAACAAACTCCAAAGTGGAGCAATCAATACAACCGCTTGGATATTTGAATACAACGAATTCGGCAGTGTCATAGGTAGCAAAAGAGTAACCGCACCAGGCAAATATGTTATCAAACGTAGTTATGTTAGCGGTGGAGGAAGCGAAAGAGACCCACAAGATAGATATTACACTTTTTATGTTGACCGAAATGGCATTTTGACATACGAAAATGACGAGACCGCAGTGGGAAAATACATTTGTGTAAGCATGCAGAATGGCGAAAAAATATACAACAATTTTTCTACAATAGGACAAACTTCTGAAGATTATAGTGTAGCAAGCGATAACTCAATGACAACGGATAGCATAAGTGCTGTAACATACTTTGAAACAAATATTTTACCAGCAAATATCTTGGTGCCTGTTAGTAAATATGTTCTAAAAACAGAAATGACTTCCTATATATCTCCTTATCGAGCTTTTGGATTAAAGGTAGATATATATTACGTAGATACTGCCACGCGTACTGCTTATAAAGTTTTGTCTAATATAGGCGGAGTGTTGGATGGCTCGCAATTTAATATTTCTTTGACTGGCTACAATGCACTATCCAAACCAGGTATTTACATAGTAAAAATAAACGATTTGGTTGGAGATAGGGTGACCGATACAATAGTTGATAGCAACACATTGACATTTGCTTTCAAAATTTTGGGCGACAAACCGACTGGAGATTTTTATTCAAAACCAGGAACTAATGGCGTAGCGCACAAACTGGAAACGGTAGATAGCACAACTGAATATACAAATAATGAAAAGTTATCATTTGAAATAGTAGATCCAGCACAAGAATATAGGGCAAAGATTGATATAGACAATTTTGTTGTATATAGAAGAGTAGTCGGAACTTCAACATGGGTGCAGTATCTGGTAAGAAGGAATGGCGAAACGGATGTCAGCCCTGATTCAGGTGCATTTACTGTTACCGAATTGGTACAAGATGAAAGATACAAGTACACCATTGAACTAAACGTTCCTACTTCACTTGTTATAAGTGCAAATGGAGTGATAACAGATTATTTGCAGTACGAATACAAAATTGATATTCATTACAAAGGCAACGAAAGTGCTTATCAATATACAGATAACAATAATCAAACAATAAGTTTTTATTCTAATAGTCTTTATACCACTGTCGATAGAAATGCTCCAAACGTGAATATTTCTGCAAGAATAACAAATGATGCCGAAAGCATTACAGAATTGTATGACATAAGCGCAAATAACATTGTTGAGAATAAAGCATTTAGAAATATTTATGGCAGTGAAGAAAACTATGCTTATGATGACCATTATTCGACAATAATGTCAGAGTATTATGCTTTTGCAATTACAAGCAGCACTCTATATCAAAAAACCAACGAAAACGATGTTGAAAAGGTATTTTATAGAAGATTAGCAGTTTATGAAAGCGATATTGCAGATTTGGTAAATTTGGGTGATAGTTTGGCACTTATTCAGCAAAAATCAAAACCGAGTTTGTTACCAAGCGATATTAGATATTATAGTGCGAATTATGATACATATTTGCGTTTTAGTGAAGCATCTACGCTATATAGATCTACTATTGATTTGGACAATAAAACCTATGCAGATATATTGATACACAATAATGAAGATTACGGATATTATGAGATAATAGAAAAAGACCATTCGGGTAACTTGACTAGTTATGTAGTATTTTATAATGCAATACCTACTGACAATCCTATTACATTGACAGTGGGCTACAAAAATGTAGTGGCAGATTCTCAAGATGATGAAGTTCGAACAGCAGTTTTGTCAAATAACAGCAGCAATTTGACTGGGTACTATATAGTGTTAAATAGTATAGACAACATAGACAAATTTTCTAAAATAACATTAACACAATCTACATCTACTGGTAGTACAAATTATACTTATTACACTTATATCGGTAGTGACTTCAATGCAATAATTGCAGATATCAATTCAAAAATAGGTTATGGCACAAACGTTATTACTGTTACTAATAGGTTTGGAGCGGACTTGACAATTTGTATCAACAAATTCGATATAAATAATGCACTCAATATTAATGCTATCACAGTAACTGACTACAATGGTACTCTAAGCATCAATCCAAGCGCAGCAATAACGCGTGATATTCAAAGCAATCTTGAATTTACTATTTCCAGTCTGAAATTGGTAGCGAAAAATACTAGTGGCAATTATGTTGAAACACCTTTATCAAACTCAGTGGTTGATTGGAATAATGGACTAACTGATGATACGTATAATTGTGTTGAATTGTTTGATTTGGAAAGTTGGGATTTTCAATTAAATCTAAAACGTGATAGTTATTACAAGTTAATACTTACTGACATGTTGGGCAATTCAAGTATAAAATATA
>JAQVLJ010000052.1 GCA_028704215.1 Clostridia bacterium | reverse complement strand
GCAGGCGCTGATATTGTTGTCAGCGGTAGCTACATCTATGAAAATGATACATTTATGGCAATTCAATCACTAAAACAAGGTAACAAATAAATGGACGATAGATTTTATTTTGAAAAAAGCAATTTAAAAAATAATGAAATATCGTTTTCTCAACAAGAATCAAGACACATTTCGTTGGTTCGCCGACTCAAAATAGGTGACAAAATAAACGCATTTTGTGGCGACGGCTACGATTATTTTTTGCAAATATCTCAAATATCAAAAAACATTGTAACTGCTAATGTTATATCTAAAAAGTATAATATCACGAACAGCAACAAACATTTAACCGTCTTTTTGGCAGTTATAAAAAATGACGCTTTAAATACTGTAGTCGAGAATTTGACTCAGTTAAATGTGGAAAAACTGGTGTTGTATCACAGTCAATATTCAAATGCTAAAGTTTCGCATGACAAATTGGACAAACTAAAAAACATTAGCATACAAAGTTGTAAACAATGTGAAAGAGCAAAAATTTTGGAAATTTGCATACTTGACAAAAAACAAGTTATAGAAGAATTATCGAATTATAACTTGACAATATTGGCTTATGAAAATGAAAAAAACAACTATTCAAACCTTAATTTTGAAAACGTGAATAATGTGGCAATTATTGTTGGTTGTGAGGGTGGTTTTTCACCTGTCGAAGTGGATGAATTTGACAAGGCACATGTGAAGAGTATTAGCCTTGGCAAAACCATTTTGAAAGCAGAAGTGGCTTGTACTGTTTTGGCTGGCTGTGTTATGAATAGTTTGGGACAATGGGGTAGATAGTTGAAAGTCTGTATACTGACCCTTGGCTGTAAGGTCAATGAATATGAAAGTGAAAGTATGGCAACGCAATTGGAGCGTGCCAATTTTTCTACGTGTATGGATCTACAAAAAGCAGATATCTATATTGTAAATACTTGTGCAGTTACGAATATTGCAGAAAGAAAAAGTAGACAGACCATAGCAAAAATAAACAAAATTAATGAAAAAGCAAAGATTGTTATTTGTGGTTGTGCTAGTCAACGAGAAGTAAAGCAATTTTGTGACTATCCAAATGTAATTGCTGTTATAGGTAGTCATGGAAAAGAAAATATTGTTGACATAATTAACGAATGTAAAAAAGAAATATTTGAGATTCCTTGTCAATATGCCAATATGCAATTTGCAAAAAACATACGTGTACGTCAATTTATAAAGATTCAGGACGGATGCAATAACTTTTGTACTTATTGTATTATTCCATATTTACGTGGACGTAGTCGTAGCCGTGATTTGAACGACATATTGACAGAGATTAAGCAATCTAAAGCAAGCGAAATAGTATTGACCGGTATTGATATGTCAGATTATCGTATTGACAACAAACTAGCGTTAACAGAATTAGTCAAGCAAGTGGACAAACTTAATGTGCGATTTCGCATAAGTTCACTTGAAGTAAATGTTGTTACAGATGAGTTTTTGGATACTTTGATTAAATGCAAAAACTTTTGTCCGCATTTTCATTTAAGTTTGCAAAGTGCTTGTGATGAGACATTGAAACGTATGAATAGAAAATACAAATTTGACAAATTTAAGCATGTTGTATCACAAATCAAAAATAAATTTCCTTTTGCTTGCATTTCGACCGATATTATTGTAGGATTTGTTCAAGAGAGCGATGTCGAATTTCAAACTACTTATGACAACATTGAGTCTTTGCCGTTTTCGTATATGCACATTTTTCCTTATAGCGAAAGGCAAGGGACTGCTGCTTCAAAAATGAGTGGAAAAGTATCAAAAGATGTGGCTCAAAATCGTGTAAAAAAATTGACTGCTTTGGCAGAACATAAAACAAGAGCATTTTTGAGAGAAAATATTAACACTGAGCATACAGTATTAGTTGAAGCGCATAAAGATAAAAAATCTTATGGATATACAGAAAACTATATTTATGTTGAAATAAATGATATAATAGAAATCGGTAAAGTTTATAAGGTCAAAATTAAAGATATTAATCAGAAAAGTATGCTTGCCGAGATAATATAGTATAAGGAGTTTAGATATGGAAGATTGTGTATTTTGTTCAATTATCAAAGGAGAAATACCAACAGATATTTTATATCAAGATGGTGACTTTATCGTTATAAAAGATATCAATCCTATGGCAAAAATTCACCTTTTGGCAATCCCAAAAGTGCATTTTCCATTACTCTCTATGCAGACTGAAGAGGGAGTACAAGTCGTAAGTCGAATAATACACAAAATTTCTGAACTTGCAGAACAGCTTGGACTTAAAAACGGTTATAGACTGATGATTAATCAAGGCGAAGATGCTGGTCAAACGGTGGCACATTTGCATATACACATTCTTGGTGGCGAAAATTTAGATGCAAGATGGATAAATTAGTCTTAAAATATTGACAACTGTAAAAAGAATGGTTATAATTACAAAGATTTTGAAAACAAGGTGGTGAGATAGTGAGCACAGTGAAAGTCGGAGAAACCGAATCAATTGATAGTGCAATCAAACGCTTTAAGCGCAAATGCCAAAAAGATGGCATCATTGGCGATTTGAGAAAACGTGAACAGTACGAAAAACCTAGTATAAAGCGTAAAAAGAAGTCTGAAGCGGCAAGAAAAAGAGCATTAAAGAAGAGTAAGTTTTAAAAAAAAAATTAGAAAAGAACACGCATGAGTGCGTGTTTTTTGTATTACAAATTGGATACTTTGCTCATTTGTGCAGATTTATCTTTGAAGTAGCGTTCTTTCATTTGTTTGTATTTGTCAGATAGATTAAATATGTATTTTTGTTTTGATTCTTCAGACAACGAGTAGTAATAATCTTTGTCTACCAGTTCCATAATCGGATTGGTAATAATTTCATCACTTTCAAGTATTTTGCATACTTTTTTGTAGAGTGTGCCATCTTCTTGAGAAAAGGATTGAATTTTGTAAGACGTGTTGAAGATGCTTTCTTTTTTGTAATTTTTTAGTCTGTTTTTTGCTTCGCGTGCCATATTGTATAAGTTGCCTTTTTTTCTTGTATATTTCATAATTTTCTCCTTAATTAAAATATTACAAATCCAATTATAACGACATATTTTGCAAAACGTCTATGCAATATTTTTGTATTTTTGTCTTATAATTTTTTTTATTGTAACATTTTGAAATGTTATGTAAAATTTTGTACAAAACAATAATTTTTAAATGACATTCTAGACAAAAAAAGAAAAGATTGTTTTCGTTTTAGATTGTAAAAAACTGCTAACTTTGGTATAATTTACATATGATAGATTATGCTCAATTCTTAAATGAAGAACAAATTTCTGCGGTCAAAACCGGTTGTGGACCTATTCTTGTTTCGGCTGGTGCTGGAAGTGGAAAAACGCGCTTGCTTACTTATCGAGTGCATTATCTTGTGGATGGACTTAATGCTAATCCACTAAATATTTTGGCAATTACTTTTACGAACAAAGCGGCAAATGAAATGAAGTCACGTATTCAAAAAATTGTGCCTAACGGTGAACAGGTTACTGTTTGTACAATTCACAGTTTGTGTGTAAAAATTTTGCGTCAATACGCAAGTTTTTTGGATGGTTATACTAGTAATTTTTCGATATATTCTGAAAATGATAGTTCAAAACTATATAAAAAAATATTTGAAAGTTTATCAATCGAAAATGAACTTAGAGAAAAAATTAAAAATCACATTGCAATTATAAAAAACAACAATATGTCACTTGGCGAATATATGGATATGGTCGACTACTTGAATTACAAAGAAGATATCGAAAAAGTTTTTGTCCGATATGAAGATGAACTGAAAAAAAATAACGCTATGGATTTTGATGACTTACTTATAAAAACATTTTATTTACTAAAAAACAAAATAGAAGTTTTGAATAGTGTTCAGAATAAATACAAGTTTGTACATGTAGATGAATTTCAAGATACTAATATTGTGCAATACGAAATAATCAAACTTATTTCAAGCAAACATAATAATTTGTTTGTTGTGGGTGATGAAAATCAGTCTATATATGGTTGGCGTGGTGCAAACATTGGCAATATGGCGGATTTTTTGAATGATTTTCAAAATGTGCAAATCAAAAAACTTGAACGAAATTATCGAAGCACACAAAACATTTTGGATAGAGCAAATGAACTAATAAAACATAATGATAATTTGATAGAAAAAAATCTATATACAACAAATGATACGGGCGAAGAAGTAAAATACTATAATGCTTATGACGAAAAAGAAGAAGCAGAATACGTTGTAAGAACCATTGCTCGTTTGGTCAAGAATGGTGTTAACCCGAACGAAATCGCAATTTTGATGCGTGTAAATGCTCTAAGTAGACCGTTTGAAGAAAAGTTGTTGGCATATAATATACCACACAAAATATATAATGGTTTCAAGTTTTATGAACGAGTAGAAATCAAAAACACATTAGCATATATTGTTGCAATTCTTAATCCCAACGATAATGAAAATTTTTTGCGCATAATTAATTATCCAAAAAGGAAAATAGGTGACGCAAGTATAAAAAAACTGGAAGAAATAGCAAAAGAATGTAACAAATGTTTGTTTGACGTGGTTATGAATTGTGAAAATGTGGACATTCCTAATGCACTCAAAGTTAAACTGGAACCATTAAAAAATTTATTTGAAGAAATTTTGAAAAAAACAAATAGCAATGTATTTGAATTGACGCAATATATAGTCAATTTTTCTGGAATCAAGGCAGGTTTTGATTTGCAAGACGAAACAGATATGGAGCGTTTTTATAACGTGAACTCTTTGTTGCAGTCTATGGAAGATTTTGTAAAAGCAAACCCAAATTCAAGCATAAAAGACTATATCGATAGTATTTCGCTTATCAGCAATATTGACGAGTTAGAAGATGATGCTTCAACGGTAAGCATCGCATCTGTTCATGGTGCAAAAGGACTAGAATTTGATGTAGTCTTCATTGTGGGAGCGGAAGAAGGAATTTTTCCTGTCAATAGAAAAGATGACTCCGATATGCAAGAAGAAAGACGTCTAATGTATGTTGCTATAACTCGCGCAAAAAAACTCTTGTTTGTAACAAGTTGTAAAACAAGATTTTTGTATGGCTCACGTAATTATTGTTTGCGTAGTAGATT
>JAQVLJ010000051.1 GCA_028704215.1 Clostridia bacterium | reverse complement strand
TGATTTTTTTGAATATCAAGAGAGTGAACTTGTAAAGGTGGATATTTTGCTTAATGGCGAAATATGTGATGCTCTTTCGTTAATAACGCACAAAGAAAAAGCATATGCAAGGGGTAGAGTGTTGTGTGAAAAATTGAAAGATGTTATTTCACGTCAGCAATTTGAAGTACCTATTCAAGCATGTATTGGTGGTAAAATTATCGCTCGTGAAACCGTAAGGGCACTTAGAAAAGATGTTTTGGCAAAATGTTACGGCGGTGATATTTCTCGTAAAAGAAAATTGCTAGAGAAACAAAAAGAAGGTAAAAAACGTATGAGAAGACTAGGAAGTGTAGAGTTGCCTAGTGAAGCGTTTGTTTCTGTTTTGAAATATGACTAATGCTGGACTATATATACACATACCTTTTTGTAATGCAAAATGCCATTATTGTGATTTTGCATCTTTTGTGTGCAATAATGATTTGAAAAACAGGTATGTTGATTGTCTTTGCACTGAAATGCAAAGGAAAGGTGAGTTATTTAAAGGCTATATTTTTGATACCATATACATTGGCGGCGGCACCCCATCTGTACTTCCCTATGGTTGTATAAAAAAAATTGTGGAATGTATACAGGAAAATTTTGATATATCAAAAAATACTGAGTTCACAATAGAAGTAAATCCTAATTCTTTGACTGATACAAAATTGAAAGAATACATAAGTTGTGGTGTTAATCGTGTTAGTATGGGCGTACAAAGCATTAATGATAACTCATTACATGCCATTGGTCGAAAACAAAGTTTTGAAAATGTAAAAAATGCATTTGAAATATTGCATCGAAATGGAATAAATAATATTTCGGCAGATATGATGTTGGGTCTTCCTTTTCAAACAAGAAAGGATATAAGAAAAATTGTAAATTTTTTTGTAAAGCACAAAGTAAAACATATTTCAGCATATATGTTGCAATTAGAAGACAATACGAAGTTAAAGCAAAATGTGCAAAGTGGCAAAATAGTTTTACCTTCAGATGAAGAAACTACAAAATTATATCAATATGCAATAAAACTGTGTAACAGTAAGCATTATTGTTTGTATGAAATATCAAATTTGAGTAAAAAACACTTTGAATCAAAACATAACATAAAATATTGGAATGATATAGAATATCTTGGTTTGGGCGTATCTTCATCTTCATATTACGGAGGTATGAGATATACGAACAATGGCAATTTGGAAGAGTATTTAAACAATATCGAATCAAACTCATCTGTAGTAAGTTTTGAAGAAAAACTGGACAAAGATACTATGCGTACGGAAAAAATAATGTTATCTTTGCGAACTGCAAAAGGATTGGACTTAATTGATTTTGAAACTAAGTTTGAAGAAAATTTGCTGGAAAGTAAAAAAAATATAATAAAAAAATACAAAAAAGCATTGAATATAAAAAATGGAAGATTGTATATAAAACCGAAATATTTTGTTGTCTCAAATCAAATCATTTTGGATTTAATATAATTTTTAATAAAAATTGAAAAAGGGGGTTGAAATTTTTTTTGATTTGTCGTATACTAACCACGTTTGCAAGGAGAAAAATTATGAAACTATTAAAAGAAATTACTAATAACCCCAATTTTACTACACTAATGGAGAATGACAAAAACGCAGATTTGTTGTGTGTGAGATCAAATTTGACCGTTGATATCCGTGATGCTGTTGTAACTTTTTATGAAACAGGCGCTTTGATTAAAAAAGAAGAATGTGGAATGAAAACTTATATTTTTGTAAATAACTGCGGTGAAAAATGCGTATTTTTGAAAAATTACGAATATATTGGCAACGGTGAATACGAAAAAATATTCGATGATGCAGAAATTACAGTATACGACGAAGGCGTTGAAGTAAAAGAAACTTATGGAAAATATTTGATATCCGATGAAATTTTTGATTATGAGTGCGAAGAATTAGTAAATAATGCTGCTCAAAACTTATAATAAATACCAAAAAAAATAGAAAATAAGAAAAGACATCAACTTGTCTTTTTTTTGTTGAAACAAAAGTTATAAGTTTAAAGTTAAATAAGAAACTTAAATAATGATTAAAAAAATTTAAAAAAAGTTGGCAGAAATACTTGACATTGTGTTAGCACCTTATTAAAATATGTGTTAGCACTTGAATAATTAGAGTGCTAAATTCATATTAATAAAAGGAGGTTCGGTGTGACGCTAACAAATGAACGTAAACTAGAAATATTGTTATTGTCAGTGGATGACTACATTCGTTCTGCTCAGCCCATAACATCAAATGCACTTCAATCGCATTTTCCAAATTTGTCAACAGCAACTTTGAGAAATGAATTGAACGCCTTGGATGCGATGGGGTATTTTAGACAACTACACACTTCAAGTGGACGTGTACCAACTGATATGGCTTACAAGTTTTATGTCAATGAAATTCTGAAAAAGAATGATTTGAATTTCAAAAAACTTGAACGTTTAAAAAATGATTATGAAAACAAAAGTCATAGTATTGTTACTACACTTACTTCATTGGCAAAAAAACTCAGCACAGTAACAAATTATCCTACCGTTTTGGTGCAGTATGGATTGGAAAATCTAAAAATAAACAATATCCAAATCATACCACTGATACAAAAAGATGCTCTGTTACTGATAGAAACTGAATCGGGAATCATTGATAACAACATACCAATAGATTTGTGTGACAAAAGTTCGTGTGTGGAAACATCACAACTACTATCAAGTGAATTTGCTGGGAAAACAATTAAGTATTTGATAGACAACATAAAAAATGTAAGCGTAAAAGCTGGTAGTCAAATCATATCGCTTAACAAACTGATTGATAGTATTATATTGGCTCTGCACAAAGTTATAGAGAAGAAAGTAGACATTAGTGCGGGCAATCCTTCCAAAATGCTAACAAATATTACACAAGAAGAGTATGATCAAGCCAAAGAGATAATGTCGTTTTTGTCTGATGATAATAAAGTTCTTGAAGCGTTTGATAACGAATACGTTGAAGGTATGTCAGTAAAAATGGGCGAAGACGACCTTAAAGGCGGAATGATGTTGATTGCTCCGATAAAAATACACGGAGTACCTATCGCATCGTTGAGTCTAGTTGGCCCAAAACGTGTTGATTATAGAACGCTTGCATCTGCGTTAAAATTCATTGTAAGTCAAGCCGAAGACCTAAAATAAAAGGAGATGTAATGGCAGAAGAAAAAGATAATAAGAAAGACGAACAAAAAGAGTGTAATTGTTCGAAAGAAGAAAAATGCGGTTGTAATGATTGCAATTGTGCTTGTGAGGAAGAAAAATCACCAAATTATTTAGACGATTTGTTGCGTTTGCAAGCAGAATTTGACAATTACCGCAAACGAACTATCAAATCACTGGATAGCGCAAGGCAAGAAGGATTTGTTCAAGCCATTACTGGCGTTATTCCTGCACTTGATAGTTTTAAAAAAGCGAGCGAACTTATTAAGGACAAAGATACTTTAAAAGGCGTACACCTTATCGAAAAAGAACTTAATCGTTCGCTAGAAAACTTGGGAGTCAAAAAAATACCATGCAAAGGCGAGTTTGACCCCAATCTACACAACGCTGTTGCCGTTGATGAAAAAAGCGACTTTCCTAGTGGTCATATCGTAAAAGAGTTGACACCGGGTTACATCTATGAAGACAAAGTTGTGCGTTTTGCACAAGTAATAGTAAAAAAATAATTTTTAAAAAAAAAGGAGATATAAAAAATGGGAAAAATTATAGGTATTGATTTGGGAACAACAAATTCATGCGTAGCAGTAATGGAGGGCGGTCAGCCAACTGTTATTGCAAACTCGGAGGGTAGTCGTACCACTCCTTCCGTTGTAGGTTTTAAGGGTGAAGAAAGATTGGTAGGTCAAGTGGCAAAGCGTCAGGCTGTAACAAATCCTGAACACACTGTTCTTTCTATAAAAAGAGAAATGGGTACAAATTTTAAAGTAAAAATTGAGGACAAAACTTATTCTCCACAAGAGATAAGTGCAATGATTTTGACAAAATTGAAACAGGATGCTGAAAGTTATCTTGGTCAAAAAGTAACACAAGCGGTTATCACTGTACCTGCATATTTTAATGATAGTCAACGACAAGCAACAAAAGATGCTGGTAAAATTGCTGGGCTTGAAGTATTGAGAATAATTAATGAGCCAACAGCGGCTGCTCTTGCTTATGGACTAGATAAAACTGAACGTAAAAATCAAAAAATATTGGTTTACGATTTGGGCGGCGGTACTTTTGATGTCAGCATTTTGGAAATAGGAGATGGCGTTTTCGAAGTATTGTCAACCGCTGGTGATACTCGTCTTGGTGGTGATGATTTTGATAACCGCATTATTGACTTGTTGATTGCAGATTTTAAATCAAATACTGGCATAGACTTGTCAGCAGACAAATCTGCAAAACAACGTTTGAAAGAAGCGGCAGAAAAAGCAAAAATTGAATTGTCAACATTAACACAAACAAACATTACTTTGCCATTTATCACAAGTGATGCTAATGGTCCAAAACATTTGGAATATAGTTTGACACGTGCAAAATTCGAAAGTTTGATTGCCGATTTGATTGACAAAACTATTGTTTGTACAAAAAAAGCACTTAAAGATGCAAAATTGGAAAAATCACAAATTGGAAAAGTGATTTTGGTCGGTGGTTCTACTCGTGTTCCAGCCGTTGTTGAAGCATTGAAAAAAGAGATTGCTCTTGAACCATTTAAAGGCATTAACCCAGACGAATGCGTGGCAATAGGTGCTTGTATTCAGGCAGGTGTGTTGGGCGGAGAAGTCAAAGATGTATTGTTGCTTGACGTAACACCACTTTCTTTGGGTATCGAAACTCTTGGCGGTATTTGTACTAAACTTATTGAAAGAAATACAACTATTCCAACCAAAAAGAGCAAAGTTTTTTCAACTGCTACAGACAGTCAGCCTGGTGTTGAAATACATGTATTGCAAGGCGAACGTGAATTTGCCGCTCAAAACAAAACTCTTGGAAGATTCCAATTAGTTGGTATTCCACCAGCACCTCGTGGTATTCCTCAAATCGAAGTTACATTTGATATCGATGCTAACGGTATAGTCAATGTTTCTGCAAAAGATTTGGGAACTAACAAAGAACAAAAAATTACTATTACTGCAAGTTCTAATTTGTCTGATGATGAAATTGATAAAGCAGTTAAAGAGGCAGAAAAATTTGCAGAA
>JAQVLJ010000050.1 GCA_028704215.1 Clostridia bacterium | reverse complement strand
GGAAACAGAACAGGTAAAACGGAATGCGGTGCTGTAGAAGTGGTTTATTTTGCAAGAGGGATTCATCCATATAGAAAAGTTGAAAAAGCAACAAACGGATGGGTGGTGAGTTTGTCTACCAAAGTGCAAAGAGATGTAGCTCAAAACAAAATTTTAAACTATCTTAAAAAAGACTGGATAGAAGAAATAGTCATGGTGCAAGGCAGAAAAGACAGCGCCCAGTACGGTGTAATTGACTACATTTTGGTTAGAAATATATTTGGTACATTTAGCAAAATCGGATTTAAAACTTGTGAAATGGGTAGAGAAAAGTTCCAAGGTACTTCGCTTGATTATGTTTGGTTTGATGAAGAACCACCAAAAGACATTTATGATGAGTGTCGTATGCGTGTACTTGACACAGATGGCAATATATTTGCGACTATGACCCCTTTGAAAGGCAAAACATTTGTTTTTGAAGAAATCTACATGAACGAAGGTGATAAAAATATTTGGCATATCCATATGTCTTGGGAAGACAATCCATTTTTGGATAAAAAAGTGATTGAACAATTGAAGTCGTCTATGAGTGAAGAACAATTAAGATCTCGAAAAGACGGTGAGTTTTTAGAATTTGGCGGAAAAGTGTACGTGGAGTTTGATGAAAATGTGCACATAATCTCACCTTTTGATGTTCCAAAAGAGTGGTATGACAATATTAGCATCGACCCTGGACTGAAAAATCCTTTGAGCGCACATTGGTATGCGGTAGATTTTGACAACAACGTATATGTGATTGCAGAACATTATGAAGCAGAAAAAGATATTGCTTATCATAGTGAAAAAATCTATGAAATATCTAATAGACTTGGTTGGCACAGAAATAGTAATGGTATGATTTCTGCTTTGATTGATAGTGCAGCAAACCAGACAACTTTGGCTAGTAGTAAAAGCGTAAGTGATTTGTTTTACGATTTTGAAATTTTGGTAAACAGCAATGTAAATAAAGACCTGTTTAGCGGTATACAGCGTGTAAAAAATTATCTGAAAGATGCAAACGGCAATGCCAAATTGTTCATTTTTTGTACGTGTACAAATTTGATACGAGAAATAAAATCTTACACTTGGGGGTCGAATGAAGTACCGATAAAAAAAGATGACCACGCACTAGACGAGTTGAGATATTACATAATGTCAAAACCTCAGTATAAACCAAAAATTATAGAAAAAAGTTTGATTCAAAAAGATAAAGAAAAAAGATATAAACAAAAATTTTGTAGACAACGTTAGGGGGAGAGAATGAATGAAGAAAAAAACTTAAAAAAGACTCTTAGAGCAATAGAAAAATCTGCGACTGGTTTTGTTACAAAAGAAATAATCAGCGAATACGTGGTGGATGATGATGGGCAACTAAAACTCGCAAAGCAAAAAATAAATAAAAAAACTTTGCCACCAAATTCTGATGCGTTTAAGTTGCTGTACCAAATGATGAAAGACAAGGTCTCTGATTATGAGAATATGACTGATGAACAATTAGAAAATGAAAAATTGAGACTTTTGAATGAAATAATCAAAAAGGAGAACATATATGCAAATAAAAAAAGTAAGCAATGACAAAATGTGTTCTTTTTGCAAAAATTGTGCAAAATATAAACTTTCTTTTAGGAAATTAGGAGTTTTGTTTAATTTGTATTTTTGCCTTGATTGTTTGAAAAGTATGTATGTCGAAATAGGAAAGTGTTTTGTACCCAAAAGTTTAAATGAACCTTTTGGGAAAAAGGAGTGTTAAAAAATTTATGAAAAAAAGTAAACAAGACATTGCACAAATAGTGCAAGAAGTAAAACAAGATTATTTTCAAAGACGCGAAAAACGTAGAAACTATGAACTGCAATGGCAATTAAATATCAACTTTGTTATGGGAAATCAGTATAGTTTTATTTCTCCGCTTGGAAAAATATTGGAAGATGACAAAAGATTCTTTTGGCAGGAAAAAGAAGTGTTTAACCACATCGCACCTACCATCGAAACTCGTATTTCGCGCATAAGTAGAATGAAACCAAATATGAATGTGATTCCCGCAAGTACGGATGAAAGCGATGTTCAAAGTGCAAAACTAAGTAAAGAAATATTGCGCGCTATTTCGAGTAAAATCGAATTAGGATACCTTGTAAAAAATGCTCTGACTTGGAGTGAAATTTGCGGAACTGTTTTTTATAAAGTGGTTTGGAACACTGAACTTGGAAATATTGTAGCTTTTGACGAAACTGGAAAAGCACTCAAAGAAGGGGATGTAGACGTGATTGTTTGCTCACCTTTTGAAATATTCCCAGATAATTTGTCATGCGAAAATATCAATGATTGCAAAAGTATTATTCACGCAAAAGCCTATGATATAGATGAAATAAAAATGGTGTGGGGTGTAGATGTTACGAAAGAAAATGTTAAATCATTTACATTAGATAGTGGGTATGGAAATGTTGGTGGGCTTGGATATGATGCAAGTATAAGTAAAGTTTCAAATATTGATTTGGATAATCATTGTATTTTGTTAGAAAAATATACCAAACCAAATACGTTGTATCCAAATGGAAGATTGATTATAGTTGCTGGCGATGAATTGCTTTTTGCTGGCGAATTGCCTTACAAAAATGATGATATGAATAGTAGAACTTTTCCTTTTATAAAACAAGTATCTAATTTTATGCCTGGCAATTTTTTTGGAACAAGTGTAATAGAAAGAATGATACCTATACAACGTGCATATAACGCAGTTCGAAATAGAAAACACGAGTATTTTAATAGAGCATCCTTAGGAGTATTGACAGTAGAAGACGGAAGTGTGGATACCGATAACCTTGAACTTGAAGGGCTTTCTCCTGGAAAAGTTTTGGTTTATAGGCAGGGGGGAAAAGCACCAGAAATAATGGAAATACCTGATACAAAAATTGATTTTGATACGGAAGAAGATAAATTGCTTGATGAGTTCAAAATTGTATCCGGAGTAAGCGACCTTATGAGTGAGAGTTATTCGAATTATACCAATATGTCAGGCGTTGCTTTGCAACTTCTTGCAGAACAAGATGACACCCGTTTGGGCAATAGTTTGGATAGCCTTAAAGCAAGCGTATGTTTGCTAGCAAAAAATATTTTGCGATTGTACAAGCAATTTGCCGTGTTGCCTCGACTTTTGAAAATAGCAGGTGAAGGCGGAGATGTGGAATTGTACTATTGGGATAATTCTGAAATAAAATCTGATGATATAGTTTTTGATACTTCAACTGATTTGGGTGAAACTTTGGGGCAAAGAAGAACAATGCTACTTGATTTGATTAAAGCAGGACTTTTGTATGATAACGAAGGAAAGTTTAGTCAAAGTATGAGAAAAAAATGTCTTGATTTGTTGGGTTTTGGGCTGTGGGAACATACGCTTGATATCAATTCTTTGCAAATAAACAGAGCACAAGAAGAAAACTTGGAAGTAGTACAAAATAAGAGCGTTGAAATACTTTCGATTGATGAACATCAAATACACATTGATGAACATGTAGCATTTTTGCTATCAAAAGATTTTAAAACTCTGAAAAATAAAAATACGGTGCAGGAAAAACTATTGTTGCATATAGATTTGCACAAAAAAATGTTGAAACTACAAATAGAAAATGAAAATAATTTTGAAAAAAAATTATCTGATAAATAAAGGAGAATGTTATGTCAAAATCGGAACAACCAGATTTGTTTGAGTATAACGATAACAAGGAAACTGTTTTGTCGCAAAAAAACGATGATTGCGTTGAGCAAAACAAAAATGATTTGAATGGAGGAACGAGTGAATTTGTTGATAATCTTCCTTCTAAAGATGACAGTGTTAAAAGTGTTGAACATACTAAAGACCCTGATAATCAAAATCAAACATCTAAAAAACAAGAAAAATTAGATTTAGGCGACAGTAATGTTGATACTCAAAATAAAGGCTCCGTTAACTTAGGCAAGTTTAAAGATGTGAATAGTTTGTTGAAGGCTTATAGTGTTCTTGAACAAGAATTTACAAAAAAATGCCAAAAATTAAGTGAATTTGAAAGCGACAATTCGAAAGAACCGCAAACATCTTCACTTGAACACAAACTTGAAGAATTTGTTGCTAAATTTGATGCATCAGATTTTAAAACAAAATTGCGTGAAAAAATGAATGAGTTTGACGAAAAAAGTTTTTCTACTGAAAATATGTATGAAAACTATGTCAAACTTTTGCGGGAAAAGGTGCGCAGTGCAGAAGACTTTGTTAATGATAAGCAATTTTTGAATGACTATGTTTTTTCGAACAAAAGCATCAAAGACAGCATAATCAGAGAATATTTGTCCAACTTCGCCAGCATAACACCTGTACAAGTTAGCGCAAACAAAAATTCTGCCGTTTGTATTACTCCTGAAAAAAAGCCCGCTTCTATTTCGGAAGCCGGTGTGATTGCAAAATCTATAATAAAACATTATTAAAAAAAAAATAAAAGGAAGTAAATTATGGTTGACTTAACAACTGCAAATAATGCTCTGAAAGAAGCTTATCTTTCAGCAGCACAAAATCAATTAAATACAAAAACAAATGCATTATTGGCGAAAATTAAACAATCTAGCGACAATGTAGTAGGCAAATATATAATCAAAACTGCACCAATTGGTATTAATGGTGGTATCGGTGCTGGTACTGAAACTGGTAACTTGCCTTCTTCAAGTGGCAACACTTATAAAGCATTTAAAGTTGCTTTGAAAAATCTTTATGGAAAAATCGAAATTTCTGATAAGGCTATCCGTGCTGGACAAAACAGCGCTGGCGCTTTCATTAATCTTTTGAACGCTGAAATGGAAGGACTTTTGGAAGCAAGCAAATTTAACCTTAGTCGTATGCTTTATGGCGATGGCTCTGGTTTGTTGGGAACTGTACAATCTGTTAGTACTACCGTTGCAACAATGGATACTGTAAAAGGATTCGTTGAAGGTATGTTGATTGATGTATACACATCTGGTTCATATTCAAAAACAGTCACTGTTACACATATAGATAGAGCATTGAAGAAAATCACCACAAGCGTTGGTTTGACTGCAAATGATACACTGTATGTACAAGGCTCAAAAGATAATGAAATAACCGGACTAAAATCTATATTTGATACAAACGTTACAACTCTTTATGGGCTGACAAAAGCAAGTGAAACTTGGCTTAATCCTTATGTAAACACTGCTGGAAGTGCAAGAGAAATAAGTAACAATTTGATTCAATCTACTATTGATACTGTTGATGATCT
>JAQVLJ010000007.1 GCA_028704215.1 Clostridia bacterium | reverse complement strand
CGGTACAAAGCCGTTGCCTTCATCGATTACTAGTGCAAAATACCCTACAAACCTTTCAAAATCAATTCTAAATTATTATTATTTAGACAAAGAAAAACCAATGTTTGAAAGGCCAGAAGATATAGTAGAGTTAAAAATAGATAGGATTCAGTACGATGATTATCACAAAGTTGTTTTGGCATCCGAATATATGCCAGAAAGATATACATTAATAGAGCTTTTTGACAAAAATAATTTACCTCCTATCTCTGAAAGTATTGATAAAGTTCCTGCTGTTATTAATGCCAATATTCAAAATAACCTTATTGAAATTTCTTTTGAAACAAACAAACTTTTTGACTACAAATTATACAAAGTAGTTAATAAAAACACAATTTTACTCGATGAAATATTAGAAAGTGATGGGATGTATGTGTTCATAGATAATAAGATAGATTCGAACAAAATCGAATATTATTATGAACGAAAACAAAAATTTTTGACAAATAAAATTGAAGTTTCAAACATAATATCATTGTACCCCGATGAAAAGAAAATTTTTAAAAATGAAAATAAAGCAAAAAATGTTGTCCCAAAATCAACAAAAAAGAAATGGTATGTATAAAAAAATATCAAAACACTTGCATTGTTCTAACGTATTTGTTATAATCAAGCACGTTGGGAGGTAAGTATGGCTAATATTAAATCGGCTGTCAAACGCATTTCTGTAACTGAAAGAGAGAGAATGGAAAACAAAATTGTAAAAAGCAGAATTGCTACGAGTATCAAAAAGTTTAAAAACGCTGTTGCTAATGCAGATAAAACATTGGCAAGTAGTCTTCATAGCGAAACTGTATCGCTTATTGATTCGGCTGTTTCAAAAGGTGTTTTGCACAGAAATAATGCTGATAACAAAAAAGCGCAACTTGGCGCTATGCTAAGCAAAATTTAATTTTTTAATATTTAAAAAAACAACCCTACTCTTTTGTGGGGTTGTTTTTACATAGCCAAACTATACAATGCATTCAACGGAGATATTTTGCCAGATTTTATATTTGTGTCATTTTCAACGTACTTTTGAAAAAGATTGATATAAAATAACTTTCCGTTCTTTTTTATGTTTTCTTTGGATTTTTTGATAGCATATGGTTTTATATTCAAATTTAATGCTATTTCTTCATCATTTTCATTGCTTATAGCACAATAAAACATTTTTTTAAAATAGCTGCCCATAAACGTAAAAACATTTCCTACCATTTCTGTTTGCATCAAAGTATTTAAAATAGCATTGTACTTTTCATTATTCTTTTCATCAATAGAATTTGTCAAATTGTATATAAAATAATTTTCGTTTTTAGTAAGTAAAAGTTTTACATCATTAATTGTTATATGTTTTGTTTCATCGCAGTATGCAACCACCTTAGGCAATTCACTGTTACAAAATGTAAGGTCACAATCAGAAACAAAAGATATATATTCCAAGGCCATTTTGTCTATTCGAAGATCATTTTTTTTCAAAAAACTTAAAACCCAACGCTCAAAAGTATTTGTGTCTAGTTTTGAGCAATCAATTACTTCTATCCCACTATTACCAGATATTTTTGGTTCATAAAAAACAACGCATAAACGACTGTTTTGTGAACCTAAATCAACGATTTTATTTATACAATTTGCATTTTCATTATTTAACAAAAAATTATCAATTATAAGCAAACGTGTGTCATCACCTATCGGTAAAGTTGTTAGCAATTCATTCAAATCGCTCATATTTTTAGCAGAAAAATCAACACGAAAATAATTAAAATCTTCAAATTGCTTGATGCATGCTTCTTTAAGTAAGTTCAGTGCTTTTGACTTCAAAAAATCATCATCACCTTTAATGATATAGGCGGTTTTAATATCTTTTAAAGAGTTCGCAAGTTCCAAGAATTTCATAAAATTATTATAACATTAAAATCGTTGAATTGACTACTAAAATAGTCGCAAATATTGAAATTAGAGTTATTTTTACGCTTCTTTCAATTAAACAAAAACGACTAATTAAAGTCAACATAGCAAAGTAAATTATTACGGAAAAATAATTTATTACGTTCGTACTATGAACAGCAAATGGAATACTTGCTATCAAATTTGTTACAATTATAATCACTGAAAGAACTGGATTTATCACACAAAGAATATACATAACAAATGGAACAATCAATGACAAAATGGCAATTAAAAATATAAATGAAAAAGCTAATGTAAATAAAGGTATTATTATAATATTTGATACAAATGACAAAGTCTGAACTTGTTCAAAAACTAATGCCGAAACGAACAATATGGAAATTTGTGCTGATAAACTTATTGCAATCGATGAAGACATTTTGTTAAGTCCCATTTTGTCAAAAATATACTTAAAAGGTTTTGTAAAATATGCTATACCAAATACACACCCAAAACTTAATAGCCACCCCACATCAAATACGTTTATTGGGTTGATTACCAAAGTAATTAGTCCCGCTAAGGAAATAGCAGAGACAATATCATATTCGCGTTTAAATATTGGTGCCATCATTAAACACATTGCCATTATCATAGCACGAATAATTGATGGTGAAAAATTGCATATATATGCGTAAAACATTAAAATCACAAATACAATGATAATTTGTGGCAATTTTTTTATACGAAACAAATTAAGTAGTAAAATTAAAATTGCAACTATGAATCCGACATGCAAGCCAGACACTGCAATCAAATGTGATACCCCACTCGTAGAAAACGCAGTTGAAATATCGCTAGATAATTCTGTCTTGTCGCCAAATAACGCAGAAAAGGCAAGTGAAGCGTTTTCATTATTTAAGCCTAGTGACAAGTTTTGTTTAATCAAATCTTTTATTTTTTGACTGAAATAATCTTTATGTTCCAGTAGTGCTATATTTTGAGTATTCACATCTGTGTAATATTTTAAATTGTTTTGATACAAAAATGATGATGCCATCTCATCATCAAACTCATACAAGTCTAATACTTGCAATTCTTGTTCAAATATTATAACATTCCCAATATCGTTGTATTCAAAAACATTTAAATTGTCATATACTTGTATCATTACATTAGCATTCATAGGACAATCATCTATCAATGTATCAGTAAGATAAATTATTTGTTTGCAATTTTTTTGAGTTCCGATTTTGTAAATAGTTCCTTTAATTTCAACAGCATCTGCGTAGACCATATTATCATCAAAATGTTTTACACAAATCCCAAAATATCCAGCACCCAAAAATAATGTTAGTAAACATAACAAGCTTAAAACAAATTTTTTATAATAAAAAGCAATAAAAAAAAGTAAAATTATTATCAAAATAAGCAAAATTACATAAAAAACACTTTGTTTTTGATAAAAATTTGCAAATATACAACCAAAAGCAAACATGAAGAACAAAAACATTATGGGTCGACTATTAAAAATCTTTTTTGAATTATTCTTTTGTGTCATTTTCTTATGAATATGGTAACATAAATGTACGATTAATCAAAATAAATTTTGGATGTATACTTGTAATATTATGTATTTTATGCTATATTATCGATGTTAGCCCCTATGGTCAAGTGGTTAAGACATCGCCCTCTCAAGGCGGAGTCAGGAGTTCAATTCTCCTTAGGGGTACCATAAAAAAAGTGCTTAGTAAAAAGCACTTTTTTGTTAAAAATTCAAATCTTCAATTTTAATCAAACTTTTTTCATCTGTTTTGCGTTTGTATAATTCAACCATACCTTGCTCTGCATTTTTACCGACTACTATTATATTTGGTATTCCTATCAGTTCAAGGTCTTTCATTCTAAATCCGAAAGTATCCTTCCTATCATCAAACAAAGCATCATTTTGGTCGCATTTTGCATATATCTTTTCTGCCAATTCCATTTGTTTTTCATCTTTTATGTTTACAGGCAAAATTGCATATTTATAAGGTGCGATATTTTCAGGTAAAACAATACCTTTTTCATCAAAATTTTGTTCAATAATAGCACTCAACGTCCTACCAACACCGATGCCATAACATCCTGTATGTACTGGCTTCATTTTGCCATTTTCATCTAAGAAAGTACACCCTAGACTTTCGCTATAATGTGTATCATTTTTGAAGATATGACCTACTTCAATTCCTTTTTTCATTGTCATTGGTTTTCCACAAAGTGGACATTTGTCGCCCTCAACTGCGTTACGCAAATCCATAAATTTGTCAATTTTTAAATCAGATAAATTTGCATTGATGTAATGAGTATCTGTTTTGTTCGCACCTATTACAAAGTCCACCATATTATGAACTTCATTATCTGCGATTGTCAAACAATTCTTCAAATCGAATGCCCCCACAAATCCTGCAACGGAATTTATTTTGACAAAATCATCAACACTTGCGAGTTCTAAATTTGCGCATTTTAAATAATTTGTTAATTTTGTTTCATTTACTTCACGATCCCCGCGTACCAGTGCCAAAACAAATTTGTCATCCGCTTTATACACAATGGCTTTTAAAAATTCCGCTTCATTTTTGTTTAAAAAATTTACTAATTGTTCGACTGTTTTTGAATTCGGAGTTTTTACAAGTTTCTTTTTGTCAAATTTTGGTTTTGTATTGGCTTTTTCAAAACTACATTCTACTTTTTCAAGGTTGACTGCATACCCACATCCACAGTCTAAAATATCAGCCTCTCCAACGCTAGATTTTGCCATAAACTCTTCTGATGCACTACCGCCCATCACTCCATTGTCAGAAATTACAGGAACAAAATCAAGTCCAACACGATTAAAAATATTGTTATATGCTTGCTTAACTTTTTTATATGTCACATCAAGTCCAGTTTCATCTTTGTCATACGAATACGCATCTTTCATAACAAATTCTTTTGCTCTCATTAATCCAAAACGAGGGCGTATCTCATCTCTGTATTTGTTATTTATTTGATATAGACCAATAGGCAATTGTTTATAACTATTTAAAGCATCTTTGACTAACAAAATAAATGGCTCTTCGTGTGTAGGACCTAGACACAAATCTTTGTCCGTTCTATCTTTAATCTTAAACATTTCTTTTCCAAAAAATTTGATACGTTTATCGTATACTTCCTGCATAAGTAAAGTAGGCATTTGCATCTCACAAAAGCCAATTTTGTCCATTTCTTCACGAATTATTGTTTTTATTTTTTCCATACTTCGAAAACCGAGCGGCAAATATTCATAAATGCCTTGCGCATGTTTTTTGATATAACCTGCTTTAACTAGCAATTTCTGACTAATAATATCTTCGTCACTGGGATACTCTTTGTATGTTTTTAAAAAATAATTTGATAATCTCATTAAAAATCCTCCTCGCTCGAACCCTCACCATCAAGTTTTATTTGCGTTATTTTTCCTTTTGCTTTTTCCAGGGTATCAAGACAGTTTTTTGCCAATAAAACGCCCTCTTCGTAAAGATTCAAATTTTCGTCAAGTGTAATACTACCACTTTCCACGGTTTTTACAATTTCTTCTAATCTTTTTAAGCTTTTTTCAAAGTTAATTTCTTCCATATTTACTCCTTAATATCTTTTACACTTGCAATGACTTTTCCTTTATAAAATTGTACTTCAATATCGTCATTTATAGCAAGTAATTTACTATCATTTACTACCAAGTTATTCTTACTAATTATGCTGTAACCTTTGTTCAATAATTTAATAGGATTGAGTTTATCTAGTGTGTTTATTAACAAATTGACCCTATATGTTGATGTTTGTAATGTGTTTTCCAATTTACTCTGCAATCTGGTTTCCAGACCAACTGTTTGCAAAATAGTATCTTGTATATTGCTTACAGTTTTCTTTTGCAATTTTAAAACTGTATGTTCAATTTGTTGTCCAAATATATTTAACTTTGACTTCAACAAATTTGCGAGTACGTTTAACCTATTAAGCATTTGTTCTTTAATGTTGATTATATCAGCGGATACTAGTTCAGCAGCGGCGGATGGTGTCGGTGCTCTAAAATCTGCTACAAAGTCGATTATCGTAAAATCAGTTTCGTGTCCAACGGCAGATATTACAGGTTTTTTACAGTCAAAGCAAGCTCTTGCTACCTCTTCTTCATTAAATGGTTGCAAATCTTCGATTGAACCACCACCACGTGCAACGATAATGATATCAATATCTTTGTATTCAGAAAAAAATTGAATACCCTTAACTATCTGTTCTTTTGCGTATTTCCCTTGTACTTGGACGTCATACAAAACTATGTTCAAAAGAGGGTTTCGTCTAGAAGTAACATTTATAATGTCTTGAATTACCGCTCCCGTACGAGAAGAAATAACCCCGACTTTTCTAATATGTTCAGGCATAGCCTTTTTAAAAGCTTTATCAAAAAGTCCTTCATTTTCTAACTTTAATTTTAATTCTAAAAATTGCTTGTACAGTTTTCCCTGCCCTGCTTGTTGCATAAATATTGCATTAAAAGACAATCTACCACCTTTTGCATAGTACTTTATACTGCCACGAATAATTACATAATCACCCACCCTAAACTCTGGAAAACGATCTGCATTGAATAAAACGCAATTTAAGATACTGTCATTATCTTTCAAATTAAAGTATGCAATGTTGCGTGTAATAGAAAAAGACGAAAGCTCACCTTCGATTTGCATATTTTCTAAGATGGCTTCGTTGTCAATTATATTTTTTATCAATTCATTAACTTGGCTTACACTGTAAGTTTTTTGTTCCATACTATTTTCGCTCTAATTTTTGTGTAGTCTTCTTTTTTACTATAATTTCTGATTTTTCTGGTGCTTTTTCTTTATTTAATTGGGTTTTGTTATCTTTTTGTTCTATTTTTTTTTCCAATACCACTTCTTTTGGCGGTTTTACCTTTATTAAATTTGCTAAAAATCCGTTCACAAATTTGTAACTTTTTTCAGTAGAAAATTTCTTTGCCATCTCTACGGCTTCATTAATAACAATTTTTATTGGGGTTTCTTCAATATAATACAATTCTGTTATAGCAATAAATAAAATTGCCAAGTCTATTCTAAATAACTTTTCAATAGTGTAATCTTTTAAATTCTCACTAACAAGGTTGTTTATATCGTCATAATTATGTGCATAGGCAAATAGCAATTTGGCTGTGTATTCCAAATCCGCTGGGCTGTCTATATCGTAAAAATCATTATCAATATCGTCGTATTTCTCAATAACGTTCTTTACATCTAGTGTAAACATCTTCGAATAAATAATATTCATTGCGAACTCTCTTGATTGTATTCTGCTCATTTCTTTTCCTCCTATCTACGAAAAACTGTCCCATTATCCTTGGGACAATTTATGCTTTTTGAACTGCGTCCATAATGTGAACATTGATGGCTTTAATAGGCAATTCAATCATTGAATTGATACTATTTTTGATATTTTGCTGTACTCGATATACCACATCATTTACTTCATAATCGAACTGAATTACGATATATACATCAATATAAAGTCCAGATTTGGAATATTTAATCTTTACGCCATCATTTACATTAGGTGAAACTAGTTTGTTTATACGAAGAATCATAGGATTGTAAGTATCTACAACGCCACTGACTTCTTTTGTAGCAAGGCATACTATTGACAACAAGATATTTTTGTTGCAATACAAAGTACCATTATCATTAGCATAATTTTGGTTATCTGCCATAATTCACCTCTATATTAGAATTATAGCAAGTTTTGAAACTCTTTGCAATTATTCTGACGGAGTTATTATGACTTTATCAATTTCCACACCTAACTGCTCAGTTACCACTTTAGTGATTTGTGCAACTTCACTTTTTTCCAAAGTCGCCGCTTTTACAAATACGTTTATATTTGTATCACTTATTGCTATTACAGCATCAGTAAAGCCCTTTCCACGAATGATACCCTCAACTACCAACTCGCTTTCCATTTGTTGAATTAATTTATATTTGCTTGCTTCAGCATCTTGTTTTGCTTCCGAAGTGGCAGTTACACTGGTCAAGATTGATTCATAAAACTGAATTTCTTGTATTCTTGTCGTCTCTCTCTTAGTACGATATACAGTGTAAAAACTTTCATTTGATGTCGTATTTGAAGTTGTGACAGCCAAATTGTTGTTCAAAGCAACATTGATAAATCCTGTTACCAATAATAGCGCTATCATTACTGTCAAAATAATAACTTTCTTCTTTTTACTCATAATTTATCATCTCCTTAATTACTTGATAATATTTCTATGCTTCCGTTACTTACTTTTATGACTGCTTGTACGGCTTTTAATACATTAAGTCTTACAAATGTATCATCAACTCCCTTTGCGACTACCACCACCCCCTTTATCGACGGAAAAGTTGATACACTAATGTTAGAATTTTCTACTGTCAATTCTTCTGTAACAAGTGATATCATAACTGATACTTTACTCACTCCCTTCATTTGAGCCAATATTTTCTCAAGATCATATTCCATTTTGTCAATATATTGAGTAACTGTAGTTGTTGTAGACTGAGTTGTAGAATTAGTTTTTGTTTGATTTGTGTTTAAAGTGCTCAAATATATCAAAATCATTATTATTCCAAATATCACTGCAACATAAATTTCAATATGCTTGATACTTCGTAATCTCTCCAAAAATTTGTTCTTTTTTTTAACTTGTCCATCACTCATAATACTCAATGATCCTTTCTTCAATATCGACATATCTTAATAGTACTTCATTTATAAAAGCATACTTATTTATATGCTCAAATCTCTTGTTTAGAATGGCATTTTTCAAATCAACTTGCACATTTTGTATGATAATTTCGTTATTTGTCAATTCATAATATATGTCTACATTTACGTTTGTAATTTGCTCATCAGCAAGCGCATTTTCTATATCTATTTCTATTGCATTAATTTTTCTTTCATTTATATTTGCTAGTAAATTGTTATCTAATTGATAAGTGCTGATATCAAAATATTTGGTGATATTTATATTTGAAGAAATAGTTGACAAAGGTGATATTAAAACAAAAACAACAAAAATTGAAAATATACTTTTTATATATTTTGACATTTTGCCATTAGGCGTAATTATTTCTATCAAAACCCCCATTATTACTATGCCTAATATATTTAAAAGATAATTTGTCATACTGTCCTCCTACAAAACATTTGCTGTTGCCATAATTAGTCCAGTGCTTAAAAAGTACATAAAAGCAATGCCTATAATACATGTCAATAACATCGTGATTGATTTTGAACAGTCTTGCAAAAAACTAGATATTCTGTTGTCTGAAAGTGGTTGCAAAATCGCTGAAACGGCTTTTAACATTAATGAAAACACAACTATATTTAGTATTGGTGTAATGATAGATATGATAAGTACAATCATACCGACAAGTCCCACTGCGTTTTTTACAAGTATTGTGCTAGACATTATCAAATCAAAGCCCTCAGACAAATAACCTCCAAGTATAGGTACATAACTTTTTAAAGTAAATTTTGCTGTTCGAATCGACACACTATCAAAAGAAGATGCGGACAATCCTTGTATGGTCAAAAACGCAAAAAATGTTGTAAAAACTATCCCTATTATCCACTTAAAAATACTGCTTAAAAATGAGTTATATTTGTCCAATTTTACATTATTTGATAGATTTCCTACTATGCAGAAGACGAAAGACAAAATAAATATTGGAAATATTATCTTTGAAAAAATCTGAATAATTCCACTGCTCAAAAGTGCGACAGCAGGTTGATAAACTGCTACTGAAGAGTTTGCCCCCAATCCCGCGGTCAGTGTTAATAATATTGGGAATGTAATATCCATCTGTGTTTTCATACTATTAATTGCATTTGTTGTAGATTGCATTATATTTGTTATCGCAGTAGCGGACACAATAATTACCAAGCAAAAACAAACAAAGTGTATTATATCACCCACTCCTTTTTCGTTATTTTTACTTTTAATATTGTTTAAAAGACTGCTCAAAATGCCTATACCAACAATTAAAGCAAACATTGGTGCGTATCGCAAAATACTCATTAATATTTGACTCAAAACACCTTGAAAAAATGAATCATATTTTACAGCAATATCACCCTTTATTATTGCGCCTATTTTCGATGAAAAATTATTTGAATTAAATACTTGTAACTGTTCTTCACTAAATGCATCTAATATGATATTCATATCTTCAAAATCAATACTTTCCAAGCTTTGTTCGACCTGTTGTGTCAAGTCCTCTTGTAATTTTCTAAGTGACGAATTGGATGCGTATGCTACTATTGGTTGCAACAAAACTGAATAAAGTATTGCTAGCAATATCAATATCATACATAATCTTCTTTTCCATTTTTTCATAGCAAACCAACTACAATATCAATGACTTTGTTCACAATCGGTAGAGCAAGAAGCAAAATTATAATCTTTCCTGCAAAGACTATTTTTTCAGCTAGACTACTTGAACCCGTGTCGTTACAAATATCTGAACTAAATTCACATATATAACCTACGCCGACAATTTTTAAAATTGGAGAAAGAACATTGTTAGTTATGCCTGTGCGTGCAAATATCGTACTGAAATTATTGATTACACTTGTCAAACTATTGATAATCATTATTACTATCAAAATACTACCAGCTAGATTAATTAAAATACTAATTTCTGGTTTTGTTTGTTTAACTATAAGTGTGGAAAAACTTGTTATTATTCCAACTGCGATGATTTTTATGATGTCCATACGCTCCTAAATACTGAAAAGTCCTTTTACGTTTTCAAAAAGAGTTTTTATCAAATTCAAAACCATCAACAAGCAAATGACCAAACCTGCCAATGTTGTTATTGAGGCAATTTCTTCTTTGCCACAGTATTTTAAAATTTGATTGACAATAGATGTGATTAAACCAATTCCAGCCAATTTAAAAATAATATCAATATTCATTTTTTGTCTCCTTTATAAAAACAAAATGGACAGAAGTAGTCCAAACATAAATGATAATTTTAGTATTAATGGTACTTTTTTTTCCTTCTCTACTTTTGCTTTTAATACTCCGTCATTTGCAAAATTTTTGAAAAAATTAATTTGTTTTAATTCATTTTCCACATCATTTCTGCCGATATTTTTGATAATACTTGTCAATGTATTTTTTTCATTATCATCAAGCACTTTTAATTTGTCGAAATTTGGTTCTGTGTTTTTTGAAATGTATTCAGAATATTGACTTACAAAATCTACAAATTGATTTTCAGCGTTTGTAGATTTATTATGTCAGCAAGTTTATTTTTTTGAAATGCTATATTTATGTCCAACTTTTCAATAAATTGTTGTAATTGGCAATAAAACGAATATTTGTCCAAATAATATTTCGTCATTTCGCGAGCAACAAGCATTACAATTACCATTAGTAACAATATAAATATGATTTTCATACTTACCTACAATACAAACATTGAAGTCTATCATCATAAATTGCACAAAGCGTTCCAGGTCCTTCATCGTCTGTTAAGAGAATATATCTTTCAAATATTTTGTCAGCCAAAATTTTTTCAAACATTCTTTTGTTTTTTAGTTGCGAAATACTGTCACTGTGTATTGTTGCAAGAACCTTTACACCGCTATTAACTGCATCAACTATACAACGTAAATCCGTATCAATGTCTATTTCGTCTGTAATCAAGATGTCTGGCCGCATACTTCTAATACCATATTTAAAAGCATATTCTTTTGTTGAATTTGAATATATATCTACATAGTTACCAAGTGATATCTGTGGCTTACCATCTACAACGGATGCAATTTCGCTTCTCTCGTCAGCAACCAAAACATTCATGCAGTAATTTCGTTGCGACATTTGATATATTACATCACGGATAAAAGTTGTTTTTCCAGCACCGGGCTTAGACAAAACCAATGTATTTCTAAAATTTTTGTCAATAATATAATCTAACGCAAACAAACTGCAATTACGAATAACGTGTGGAATTCGTATATTTGCTGACTGAAAATTCTTTATGGTGGATACACCTTGTTCGTTGCTAACGACTTCACCACAAATCCCAACCCTTATCCCATAAGGTAAAGTTATAAAGCCAAATTTTAAATTATCATTAACAGCGTATATAGACTTGTCACATGCTTTGTAAACAAAATCTTGCAACATTTCACTTGTACAAATAATTGCATCTTTATAGTTTGAAAAACCTTTTTCTCCGAGAAAAAATTTTTTATTTTTTACACAAATTACGACTGGACAATCAACTCGTAGTCTTATTTCGTTAAGATCATTAAAATTAAGATTCATATTTATAGCATCATATATTTCTGTTGGAAGATACTTTTTTAACATAATCTCTCCTTTTATTTGTAATTTATTAAGTAAAAATTGCACGTATAACAAAAAAAGTCGAATAACAAAAAAGAATTGTTTATTCGACATTTTCGCAAGAAAAAATCGGCACAAATACCGATTAATTAATTACACTCTTTCCATGTATGTTCCTGTTCTAGTATCAACACGGATACGGTCTCCGTTCATAACAAACATAGGTACCGATATGGAATAGCCGGTTTCTAGTTTAGCTGGCTTACCACCTGATTTTACTGTATCTCCTTGAATTGCTGGCTCACATTCTACTATTTGTAATTCAACAAACAGAGGCGGCTCAACAGAAAAAGGTAGACCTTTAAAAAATGAAACTGTAACTGTGCCATTTTCAGGTATAAAATTTAAAATTTCTTTGATTGTATCATAATTAAAAGGAATTTGGTCGTATGTATTTAGATCCATAAAATAGTACAAACCACCTTCGTTGTACAAGTACTGCATTTCACGTCGTTCAATTTTTGCCTCTTCAACTTTTTCAGTTGGGTTAAATGTTTTGTCCAAAACTTGGCCAGTTACAACGTTTTTTATCTTTGTACGAACGAATGCTGCTCCTTTTCCTGGTTTTACATGCATAAATTCCACTATTGTAAATACGTTTCCATCCATTTCAAATGTTACGTTCTTTCTAAAATCGCCTGCTGTAATCATAAGTTCTCCTTAATTTAACTTTTTTAGTTTACCATAAATGTCTATTTTTGAAAAGCGTTTTATATCAATGTCAGATACATTTTTGCTGAATTTCTTTCAACTATAGTTAGTCCTACAAATTTTTCATTCTTATACAATTTGTAGTAACCATCTTTTTTGTTATCTATATTAATTGGGCATCCATTTAGTAATTTTTCAACAAGAATATTATCTACAATAAGTTTTTCAAAATTAATAAGTGCATTTTCACAACTAATGACTAATTTGTCAATATTTTGTTTGTTGACATCACGTACTTGCACACAACTTTTTATGTCAAAACTGCCAACTTTTGTTCGACATAAACCAATCATTGTGCATTTTGTACAGATTTTTTCAGCTATGTCACGTCCAACAGCGCGAACGTATGTACCTGCACTGCATTCTATTTCTAATGTCAAAATTTTATTATTGTAAGTAATACATTTACATTTTCGTATAATAACAGTGCGTGGTTTTAATTCAATTGTTTTGCCTTCCCTGGCATACTCGTATGCACGTTTTCCACACACTTTTTTTGCACTAAATTGTGGCGGTATTTGCTGTATTTCTCCTTCAAAAATAGGTAAAACTCTTAATATTTCAGTTAAATCGGGAATCCTAGAATTAATTTCAGTTTTTTCTCCCGTACTATCTAATGTATCTGTAGAATAACCAAATTCAAATTCAGCAATGTACGTTTTAAATTTTTCCAAAAATAAATCGAACAGACGTGTAGCTTTACCTAATGTAATAGGCAAAACTCCCGTTGCAATAGGGTCAAGAGTACCCAAATGTCCGACTTTATTGATAGACAAAGACTTTTTCAGATAAATTACTACGTCGTTACTTGTCCAATCTTTTTCTTTATCAATAAGCAAAATGCCATTCATTCATTTTCCTCATCTACATACTTAATAGTTTTTAAAATATTGTCAATTTTGCTACCATATATTTCTGATTTGTCTAATTCAAAAATTATTCGTGGTGTTTTTCTAAGTTTCAAAGTTTTTGCCAAATTTGCACGCAAAAATCCACTCGCTCCAACAAGTTCTTTCAAAATTTCATTTTCATTGCTATCGTCTAACACACTAATAAAAACTTTTGCTATCGCCAAATCTGGTGTAGTTTCAACATTCGTTATACTAATTATAGTATTTATCTTTGGATTTCTTATTGTGTTCAAAATCAAGTTAGATAATTCTTTTTTGATTTCACTGTTCACTTTTTCCAAACGATTTACTTTCATACTATTCCTCTACTTTAACCATTTCATAACATTCTATAGTATCGCCAACTTTTATATCATCACAATTAAGTTTGATTCCGCATTCAAAACCTTTTGCTGCTTCCTTCACATCATCCTTAACAATTTTTACAGATGAAATGGTACAAGTACTTATTACTTCTCCACCACGAATTAATCGAGCGTTTGCATTTCTGCGTATTTTTCCATCTTTAACCAAACTACCAGCAACAAGACCAGTTCCAGTTAATTTGAAAACAACCAAGACTTCAGCGTGTCCCAAAATTTCTTCTTTATATACAGGGTCTTTTAGTCCTTTGATTATTCTTTCGATATCATCTAACAATGTATAAATTACTTTATAATTTTTAATTTCTACATTATTTCTTTCTGCTATTGTTTTTGCTTTGGAATCTGTTTTTGCATTAAATCCCAAAATAATTGCTTTTGATGCTTCTGCCAAAACGATATCGGATTCTGTAATAGAGCCGACACCAGAATGTATAATATTAATGCGCGCATAATCATTGTTCAACGATTCCAAAGATCCTTTAATTGCTTCTAACGAACCGTTAACATCAGTTTTTATTAACACGTTAACAATCTTTTTGTCACTTTCTCCAATTTTTGACATAATATCTTCAAGATTATTTGGAGCATTGTGTTTATTAATTTCACTACGTATCTTTGTCTTTCTTTCGCTGACGATTTCTTTTGATAATTTTTCATCAACGGTAGTAAATAAATCGCCCGCATTCGGTACTTCATTGAAGCCGACTACTGAGATTGGCATACTAGGTGTAGCTTTGATTATGTTTTTTCCAAACTCATCAATCATTGCCTTAACTTTACAAGATGTTACTCCACTAACTATTGTATCACCAACATTTAAAGTTCCATCTTTAACAATTAACGAAGCCATTGGTCCTTTTCCTTTGTCAAGGTTAGACTCCAAAACAACACCCAATGCTTGAGTATTTGGATTCGCTTTCAATTCGCCCATTTCAGAAACTAACAAAATCATTTCAAGCAATTTGTCTATTCCTTCTCCGGTTTTTGCAGAGATTTTTACTATAATAGCATTACCGCCCCATGCCTCAGGTATTATATTGTGTTCAGTTAATTGCTGCAAAATTCTATCAGGGTCTGCTCCTAGTTTGTCTATTTTATTAATAGCAACAATCAAAGGAACGTTTGCTGATTTGATATGATTGATTGCCTCAACAGTTTGTGGCATTATTCCGTCATCTGCTGCAATAACCAAAATCGCGATATCAGTAACCATCGCTCCACGTGCACGCATTTGAGTAAATGCTTCGTGTCCTGGGGTATCGATAAATGTAATAAATTTATTATTGACATTCACCCTGTAAGCGCCAATATGTTGAGTAATTCCACCTGCCTCACTTACACTGACTTTACTTTTTCTAATATAGTCCAACAAAGATGTTTTTCCATGGTCAACGTGACCCATAACTGTCACTATCGGTGGACGCGTCTGCGCTTCAGCATCGGTATATTGTTTAATATTCTTTCGCACATCGTGTAATTTTTCTTCGGAAGTTTTATCAATTTTTAACTCTAATTCTATATTCAACTCACTTGCAACAAGTTCGGCGGTTTGAAAATCAATAGGACTGTTAATTGTAACCAACATTCCAAGAAGCATAAATTTTTTAATAATTTCGCTTACAGATTTTCCTGTACACTCTGATAATATTTTTACTGTCAAATTAGTTGTTGTGATATAGCAAGGTCCTTGTTCTTTTGGCACAACCGCAACTTCTTCGTGTTTTTTTGTACGAATTTTACGAGAAAGCATTCTTTCTTCAATGTTGCGTTCTTCAATAAGACCTCTGCGTAATAATGTTCTTTTGTTAATTACCTTTTTGTCTTCGTATTTTTTGTCTGTTTTTTTCTTAGGTGTAAATACGCGAGCAGGTTCAATTTTAGGCAAAACTTTTTCGGTTTTTGCAAATATAGGCAAAGGTGTTTTCAAAAAGTCTGGCTTTTTGTCTTTATTTAGGTAAGGTCTATTCTCAAAAGGTTTTCTTTCAAAAGGCTTCTTTTCAAATGGTGGCTTGTTAAAGCCTGTTGTTCTGTTATTTGGATTAAAAGGTCTTTGAGTATTTTGAGTATTTTGAGTATTTTGAGCATTTTGAGTAATAGGTTTGTTGAATCTATTTCTATCAAACCCATTATTTTGAGAATAATTATTTTGTGAATAACTATTACGAGAATAATTGTTTTGCGTTTGATTTTGTTTAATTACATAAGTTTTTACACTCTCTTCTTGTAATGGTTTTGAAGGAGCCACTGTTTCTTTTTGTACTTCGGTATTTTCTGGTGCTGCAGGTTGTACAGCATCCAAATTATTTTTCGATTTTTCTTCGATTTCTGTTTGTAATTGTTTTTCTCTGATACGTGCTTCTTTTGTTACATTATCCAAATCTTGTTTGACTTTTCTAATATTGCTTACTAGCGTCAAAAATGTACCTTCATTAGATAATGAAGCCAAAATTTTTATATTCTCAAATGATACATTATTTTCTTTAATTTCAGTCAAATTCTTTACTCCTCGTATATTTTGTATTCGTTATTTTGTTGTAAAATAGCATTTTTTAGATTTTCATTTGTCAAAGCCATAATTTTGCAATTGTCAATATGGCTTATGTTTGATAAATCTTCTACAATTATAAGTTTTGATTTTTTTGCTGTTGCATATCTAATTGCCAAATCCATCAAATTTTTTGTTGCAGATGCACATACTATTATGAGTAATATTCTTTGTTTTGCTTTTTTTATAGCATCTTGTCCTATTATAACAGAATTGCTCTTAATTGCAAAGCCTAGATATTTTGATAAATTATTCAATTTTGCACCTCAACGCCTCGTATACAGAATCAGGGACTGCACAAGAAAATGATTTGTTTAGATATTTTTTTTGTATACACTTACTGATGCATTCCTTGTTATTGCACAAATAAACGCCTCTGCCATTTTTTTTATTCGTATCATCAATAGAAATGTCGTCAAGATATTTTACTATCCTTAACAAATCTTTTTTTTGAAAATTTTGTTTACAAACTAAACAGCGTCTTTCGTTTTTTATGTGCATCTAAAATCTCCTTATTCTATATCATCAAATATATCATTATTGTCATCGACAATGATATTTGCGCCTTCAGAAATGATTGTATCTGGACTTGTTTTGTGTTCTTCTTGCACTGGCACGCCTTTCACGTCAAGTTTATATCCTGTTAATTTTGCTGCCAATCTCACATTTTGTCCGCCTTTACCTATGGCCAAAGACAATTTTGTTTCTGGTACCATTACTTTTGCACTTTGGTTGTTTTCATCAAGTTGAACTTCGTATATTTGTGCTGGATTCAAAGCATTAACAATGTATTCAACTGTATTTTCACTATACAAAACAATGTCGATTTTTTCTCCATGCAACTCGTTTACAACGGATGTGATACGCATTCCTTTGTTACCTATACAAGCACCTACCGCGTCAAGTGTACGGTCTGTGGTTGAAATCGCAACTTTTGTACGATTTCCAGGATCGCGAACAGCATTAACGATAGTGATAGCACCATTTTGAATTTCTGGTATTTCTAATTCCATCAATTTTTTTACAAAACTAACGTTTGTACGTGTAACCTGAACAATATGACTTCTCATTTCATCTCGAGATGGACGAACAAATACTTTTACTCTATCACCTATTCTAAAATTATCATTAGGCAAAACATCTCTTTCCGTTAGCAGTCCTTCAAGGTTTGTTCCACCAATTTCTAAATATATATTAGAACCATCGATTCTTCGAACATTTGCGACAATCAATTTGCCTTCTTTTTCAGCAATGTCGTTGTGTAGCTCTTGTCTTTCAAGTTCTTTAATTTTCTGAACAATTACCTGCTTTGCTGTTTGTACTGCTATTCTGTTAAAATCTTTTGTAGATTCTTCATTAGCAACAACTTCACCAATTTTGTAAGACGCCTTAATTTTTTGTGCCTCTTCCAAACTAATTTCTTTGTCAGAGTCTTCTACCACTTCAACAATAGTTTTGTACGAAAAAATTTTGATTGTATTTTTGTCAGGATACAAACGTACTTCTGCTGATTTTGCTTCGCCCATATTCTTTTTGTAAGCTACTGTCAATGCTGACTCAAGTGCAGAAATGATAAAATCTTTGTCAATATTTTTTTCTCTTTGTAAATCTTCGAGTGCTTCGAAAAAGTCTTTGTTTTGCATTTTTTTTATTTCTCCTTAAAATTCTATATATGGTAATATTACTGCTATGGTTGATTTTGAAAATTTCATTACGCCATCAGTTGTTTGTATTTCTATCGAATCATCATCGAAAAACAATAAATTCCCAACAAATATTTTACAACCATTTTGCTTTGAATACAAGTGAACTTCTACCTTTTTATCTCGATTTCGCTCAAATTGCCATTTGTATTTTAGAGGTTTGTCCAATCCATATGAAGAAACTTCCAAATTGTATGGTTGATTTTGAGTGGGATCAAGTTGATCCAAAATTGGATCTATTGAGTTGTGCACATATTCGCAATCTTCTAGTTTAACACCAGAATCTTTGTCAATATAAACCACAAGATAATTTCCGTCATGACGTTTTTCAAAATTGACTTCCACCAAACGAATATCATTATTTTCAAAAACGTTAGAAATTGCAGTTGTTACGTCGACAATCAAACTCATATTACCCCTTTTCAAACAAGTAGGAGTGGACGAATCCACTCCCATCAAGTAAGTATATGATAACATATACAGTATTATTATGCAACACTTTTTAAAAATTATTTTGCCATTTTGACAAATACCTTTGCAGTTGCAACAGCATCTTCGACCGCTCTGTGAGCATCTTTTAGGTCTACACCAAAGTATTCGGCAACTGTAATCAATTTGTAATTTTTAAGGCCTTTAATATTGTTTCTTGCCATTGCATATGCATCGATTTGTTTGTGGTCAAAATTGTATCCTTGTTTTCTTGCCGCAAGAGCCAAAAATCCAAAGTCAAAGTCAATATTGTATGCAACCAAAGTCGAATCTTCACAAAATTTAAAAAAATCCGGCAACACAAGGTTAATTGTGGGCGCATCTTTTACCATATCGTTAGTAATATTATTAATTTTTGTAGCTTCTACGGGAATAGAAATGCTTGGTTTTACTAAAGTAGCAAATGTTTCCATAATCTTTCCATTATGTACTTTTACTGCACCAATTTCTATTATTTCGTCACCGTTTGAGCAATTTAGTCCCGTTGTTTCGAAGTCAAACACTATATAATTACCTTTAAGACTAGATTCAATAATATTTCCAAACAAATCTACTTGTTCAGCATCTACATATTCTTGTGGAAATATTGTATGGTAATTTTCATTAGCTGCTTTGTAACTAATCTTTGCTTCTACTTTTTTATACACACAAAGACAAACGCTGTCTGCAGTAAAATTCAATTTGTCTTTATAAATTGTGAATTTTCCTTTCATAGCAACGGAATTACCTGGCAGAAGTGAAGACAATAAATCTCCCTGGTCTTTTCTTGGAAATACAGAACAGTAAATAGTTTTGTTGTTATTTGCAAGCAAAATTGTATAAAAATGCTTTTCTATTTCTTTACTTTCACCATTTGAGTTGTAAGTTTTTTTGTACGATTTTTTGTCAACAAAACGAATATTTCCGCAAATAACCATACCTTCCATTGGTCTTTCAATTTCAGAAAAATCAGTCGCTAAAGAAAAATCACTTTTGCCAACAACATCAATAATATCTGAAATTTCGTACATATTTTTGTTTTCAAATACTTTGATACTATTTTGATACTCTAAGTTGTTTTGGATATCAAAATCTAAACTACTTTCATTTTTTTTTGAAAATGTCACTACAAAATTTGCATAAAAGTTTTCACATAGTTTGTTTACGATGTCATTTTCACGATTAACTTCTGTTGCATAATCATAAATTGACGGATCTAATTTTAAATTGATTTTTACGTCGTTACCAACAATTTCTACTTTAATATCTGATATTTGCATCATTTTTGAAATTGCAGGAAAATTGTTTATTAATGTTTGATATGTATATGATGTTATTACATCTTCGTCTATGGTGCATTTTGTAAATTGTGTCATCAATTTTGTTTCAAGTTGAAGAGTATTTTTTATAAAATCAACTACTTTGTTTTGATTTTCTGTGGTATTTTCGTATTGCTCAGGATTGTACAAAAAAACAAACAAAGCACTGTCGTTTGATTTTGTGTATACGACATTGCTTAGTTTTAATCCAGGAAATTTTTCCATTATTTTTTCATTAGTAATCAATTAATCACCCCAAAAAATGTATTATATCTACAAGTATAACAAATCCAAACAAAACATACAAACCAATAGTGTGTATTTTGTTTTCTAGTTGCCTGTTGATAGGTTTTTTGCGTATCCATTCTATAAAAACAAAAAGCATATGTGCCCCATCAAGCGCAGGAATAGGTAACAAATTAAATACTGCCAAATTTATTGCAATCAAAGGTAGAAGCAAAACAAAGTTTGCAAAATTTTGTTGCGTGTAATTGGCAATCATGGTTACAGTGGTTACTGG
>JAQVLJ010000049.1 GCA_028704215.1 Clostridia bacterium | reverse complement strand
CTGGCAGGAATAACAGATGGTGAATATGACGAATTGTTAAGTAAAAAGCGTGAAATGCAAAACTATGAAAAAATAGTTAATTCGCTTAAAGACAGTGTCAACAGTTTGAGTAACAACGGACTTGCCTTAGGGGCTTACGAGCAATTGTATTCTGCCAGTAAAAACATCAGCAACATCTCGAACATTTCCAATCAATATAAATCTTTGGCTGATAGAATGAATACAGTTTTGATTGAAGTGCGCGACATAAGTGAATGTATTGGCGAAAGTCTTTCTAATGCAAATTTTGATGAAAACGAATTTGAAAAAATTGACAATAGGCTTGATTTGATAAAAGATTTGTTTAGAAAATATGGCGGAGATTATTCTGCTTACACAAATTACTATCATAATACAAAGCAAAAATTGGACAATTTGGTCAACAGTGAACAAAAATATATAGAACTAAACAACGAAAAACAAAAATTATTGAAAGACATTTTTGATTTGCAAACCCAAATCTCTGAAATACGACAAAAATACGCAAGTGTTATGAGTGAAAAAATTGGTGCAGAATTGAGCGTATTAGGCATGAAAAACGCAAAATTTAGCATAGATTTTTACCAATCAAAAGACAAATATACTCGAAATGGATTTGATGATATTGAATATATGTTTTCTGCAAACCTAGGATTTGACAAAAAACCTCTTACAAAAGTAATTTCGGGTGGAGAGATGAGCAGATTTATGTTGGCTTACAAAAACGTAGTCAACAAAATTGATGACATCAACACGATGATTTTTGATGAAATAGATGCTGGATTAAGTGGAAGTATGGCGCAGACAGTGGCACAATCTCTAAAAGACTTGTCCAAAACAAAACAAATAATCGCTGTATCACATTTGCCGCAAATTGCAAGTTTGGCTGAAGCAAATTTTGTTGTTAGCAAACAAGTAGTTGACAATACTACTATTACAAATCTCGAAAAACTGGAAGGGCAAAAACTTTATCAAGAGATTGCGCGATTAATGGGGCTTGATTTTAACAAAACAGAGAATATAGAATTTGTAAAAAATTTGAAAAAGTAATAAATAATTTTTATTTGATTTTAATAAAAAAAACTGCTTATGTAGCAGTTTTTTGTTTTTTTAAAAAGTATTTTCTTTGCGTTTTTGCTCTTCGTATGCTTTCTTGTCAACTTTTGGCAATTCTTTTGTAATTCGTTTTGCATGAGTAACAAGGATTTCACTGGATTTGTCCAACTCTTTACAGTATCTTTCCATTTTGGAAATCAAATCCTCAAAGTCTTCATCAGTTGATTTGTCCGATAGTTGATAAACGTTCAATATACTATCTTTGCTAATTCGTCCCGTTTCAAAATTTGTATATACATTGTCATTAAATGTGAGTCTTGCTTTTAGACCTAAGGCACCAATCAACTTATATTCCTCGCTCTGTGTTTTAATTGATACTTTTATGCGTGATTCTTTGAAAAAGAAGTCTGGGTCAAAAGCCAATGTTGTATTCAAAAGGTCTCGAAGACTATCTCTTAAAAATTCACTCTTTTTCATTATATTTTCATTTGGAGAAATAGGAGTAAAGTATGCTTTTTTATTGATTTCTGTCAAATATTTTCCTTGTTTTTCTTTTCTAAAAGGGTAAAATAATAATTTTGCGGTTTTGCCAGATACAAATTTTTCCAACACTATTCCCGAACGTTCAAGTTCGTTTTTTGTAGTATCAAAATAAGTATGCGAGCGTTTTATTTTTTTTTCGTATTCGATAATATATGTTCCAAAAAAATCTAATAATTTTAAAACTTTTTTCTTTGTCAGCCTGTCAAACATTTCGAAACTTACATCATTTCGTACTTTTTCAAATTCAGAAATCATCTTTCTTTCTTTTTTCATATCAATTTCGCCTTACACTTAAAATAAATAACAGAAATCTTAAAAACGATAAAATGGATACTACAAGAGCAGCAACATAGGTTAATGCAGCGGCATCAAGTACGTTTTTTGCACCAAACGCCTCTTCATTTGTCAATGTATCTGTGGCGGTTAGCATTTTGTATGCACGCTTTGACGCATCATACTCAACTGGCAATGTAATCACACTCAGAATCATAGATAAACCAAAGAACACTATGCCCACCCATAACATTATTTCACCAAATACTGAGCCTGGGATAATCAAAAAATTAAACAAAATACCAATAACAATCAATGGCCATAACATTCTACTTGATATATTTACTATTGGAATTATGATGTTTCGCATAATCAAAGGCTTGTATTTGTCTCTAAACTGTATTGCGTGACCAACTTCGTGAGCAGCGATACCAATAGCGGCTACAGATGTGTCATTATACACTGATTGAGATAATGATATTACACCCGTTTTTGGATTATAATTGTCAGTCAAATGACCTTGAATTTGTTTGATTTGAATATGTTTTAGACCGCTTCCATCAAGCATCTGTCGAGCAACCTGGCTTGCTGTAAGTTGTTTGGCACAAGCGATTTTTTTGTATCTGTCATAAGCATTGGTTACTTTTGTCTGCGCCACCACAGCAAATATAATACCTGGTATTAAAATTATTCCTAATAAATAATATAATAACATTTTTTCTCCTTATTTTTATTTATTATATATTATATTAAAATAATTATCAATTTATTTTTACATTTTGTGTTTATTTGTTAAATAAAAAAATATCGCCTTTTTCAAGCAATATTTTTAATTGAATTAATTATAATAAATCTCTATTTTTTATTTTAAAATTTCCCGCTATCCAAACGGACAATGAAACAACAATCCATATCAAAGAAGATATTACGACATTGTCTGTAAATGCACTAGTGCTTTTTATACCTGTAAGAGCAAAAGGGGTGAAGAATATTAAAAACTCGGTTTCATCAACTATCATGCTAATAAAGTATAAGAAATAAAACAACATCATAAGTCCTAGTGCTAGTGATATGCCAGTTGGCTTTTTCTTTAAACCACTCAAACCTATATATACCAAACCTAAAATCAAGCCCAGTAGTATAATACTGCCGTTTTGAATAATCAAAGGGAACACATTAAATGAAAAACCATCTACAATCCACATCGTGCCTAATGAAATAAGACTTACTATTACATTGAACAGTAAAATATTTACGATAAAGGACATTGTCTTTGTGCGATATATTTTGTCACAAGAAATAGGTTTTGAATATAAATATTCAGCAGTATTTTGGGTAAAATCTTTTCCAATCATTCTTACTGCCAAAAGCGAAGCAAAAATTGTTGCTATCAAGGAGAATGAATATACAGTGTCTGACAAATAGTAATCCAGTACATTTGTAATAGAATTCATGCCCATTCGTTCCATAAGTGCGAGCATTTCAGGTGAATTTGAAAATATAGCGTTCATTTGCTAGTACATATCAAGAGCCATTGGATACATTGCAATGGCAACAACCATAAGTATGGCAGTGACCAAAGTCCATATAGCAGTATTTAGTAGTTGTTCTTTTGTTTCTTTTTTGAAAATAGTTTTGTTCATAATATCTCCTATCCTAAGTAATAGTGTAGAAATACACTTTCAAGATCAGAATCGACAATAGACAAATTTTTGATATCGTATTCACTCAAATATTGGAGTAAATCATTTATTTTTCCTTTGTATTGGAAGGTGTAGTGACCGTCTTCTTTTAAAAAGTTGTTTACACCCTTTAATTTGATTGAATTAATTTGTGAGTCGCAGTCAAATTGCACGGTTTTTAAATATTTATTTTTAAATTCAGATATCTTTTCGATTGTCATTAATTTTCCATTTTTCATAATACCGACACGGTCGCATATTTTTTGTACGTCATTCAATACATGGCTTGACATAAGAATGGTTGCACCACGCTTTTGCTCTTCTTTCATTTGTGTAAAAAACACTCGTTGCATTACAGGGTCAAGACCCGTGGTTGGTTCATCCAAAATAATTAGTTTTGGCTCACTGACCAAAGCAGATACAATCATAAGTTTCTTCTTGTTACCAAATGACAACTCTTTGATTTTTCTATCAATTTCTATATCAAAAGTTTTTGCCAAATCATCAATTTTATCGTAATTATGTTTGTACAAATCACATGTGAATTTCAGCAATTGTCTGCCTGTCATATTTCCATACAAGGCGATTTCGCTAGGCATATAGCCTATATTCTTTCTTGCCAGTTCTCCGTTATTGATACAATCAATATCAAAAACTTTTATTGTTCCGCTTGTTGGTTTTAGTAGTCCCAATATTGCCCGTATAGTCGTAGACTTTCCCGCGCCATTAGGACCGATAAAACCAAATATTTCTCCTTCGTTAACTTTAAAGTCAGCACTTTCCACGCCAACTTTGTTTCCGTAGTATTTTTTAAAATCTTTTATTGTGATTGCAGTCATAAAAATTCTCCAAACAAAAGTGTAGCACACTAATTGTGATACAGTCAATTATATTAAAAATATAAAATAAATAAACAAATAATTATAGATATTTAGTTGTATTTTTTGTTAATTATTGACTTATTTTAATATTTGTTTTTATCAAAATAAATAATAATTAAATAAATATTAAAAAATATTTAAAAAATATTTAAAAAATAATGGTAAATAACAAATTCTTGTGTTATACTAACGTTAATAAATGGAGATTATTTATGGATTGGAATATTTTTAGATCAATTGTTACTTTCTTTGAAACTATTGGAAGTCTACTAACCTTTGACATTTTGTTTTTTATCGTTCTTGGTTTAATGGTAGTGTTGGTTGCAATAGTTTTGATACGATGTTCTGCTGCCTACGAATCCAAATTAATCAGATCGTTGGACAAGTTGACTACTTATTTGCAGAATAATCCACAGATTGACGAAAGTAATTTGGTAGAGTTTAATAAAAAAATGAAAAAAGTGCCACACGTTTTGCGCAAACAATGGCAACAATTTATGTTATACAGAAACGAAAAGGCAAGTTACTATATGTCGTTTAAACATGTAGTCGAAAATCCTATGCGTACAAGTACATACAAACAACAAGTTTCATCCATGAATATTGTTTCATATATTTTTGCATTTTTAAGTTTCCTACTTGCTTGTTCTAGAATTTATTCAAATACTGTTGCGGAAGTTTTGGTTAATGCATTCTTGTTACCTTTCTTCATATTGTTTATTAATTGGTTATTTACTTTGTTCCTTAATGCAAGATACAATGCAGTTACAAGTGATTTGTTCCAAAACTATCAATATTTTGAAATCAGTATAGACAAAGCAGCAAGTTCATTGCCAGATTATGTAGATTATGAAGTTTTGTTTACCAAGAAAGAGATAAAACAAGGCATCCCTATTTTGTTTGAATACTTGGAGAAACGTTCTATACTTGAACAGCAAGAAATGGAGCGTGCTCGTCAAAGACAAATTGAGCACGACAAATATAAATTTGATAGAAGCGGAATTGAAAGCGCTTTGGTGCTTGAAAGATCAGTTCATGAAACAGAAATATTTTTGGCAAATCGTAG
>JAQVLJ010000006.1 GCA_028704215.1 Clostridia bacterium | reverse complement strand
GTTGTCATATTAGCAGGTGATTACAGCTGGGCAATGAAGTTGGATGAGGTTAAGCCGGACTTTGATTTTATAAAAAATTTGAAAGGAACAAAAATTATTATTCGAGGCAATCACGATTATTGGTGGAAATCAATATCTGCGGTGCGAGAATTGTTACCGCCCAATACTTTTGCTTTGCAAAATGATGCGGTTAAAATTGGAGAATATATTTTTTGTGGTAATAGAGGCTGGACAATACCAGAAGGAAAGGATAATACGATAGAAAATCGCAAACTATACGAAAGAGAGGTTATTCGCCTCAAACTCTCACTTGATAATGCAAAATCATTGCAAACCAACAATGAAAAAATAATATTTATTACGCACTATCCACCGTTTAACAACAAACAAGAGAATAGTGAATACACAAAACTTTTATCAGAATATAAAGTTTACAAAGTAGTTTTTGGACACCTACACAATTATATCAATCCCAATATGAGACACAACAATATTGATGGTGTTCAATATTATCTTACAAGTTGTGATGCAGTAAAAAACGAATTAGTAGAAATAGATTAACATCAGCCGATTTTGTTTCTTATATTCTTATTCGTGATTTATAAAGCGTACTAAATAATTTTTATTAATGATTCTCAACTTACTAAAATTATTCCTATAATGATTCTCAACTTAATAAATATTCTATTAATGATTTTCAAACTAAAAATAATTCTTATATATTATTCGTTAAACGCACTAAAATGTGCGTTTTTTTGTTAAAAAATAACGCTTATTTGACGTTTTTTGACATTATTTTATGCTTTTATACATTATTTTGATACAAAAAAATGGATACTTTGAGTACAAAATATATACAATTTGACAAAAAAGTGGTTAAAAATGGTTGATTTTGGTCAAAAAGTAGTATATAATTTCTTTGTATTTAAAAGAGGGGTTATGTTTTTAGGCACATATTTTTATCAGAAGGATGACAAAAATAGAATACGTTTACCCAAAGCGATTAAACAATTATGTGATGATGAAAAACTTTACATCACAAAAGGATTTGGTAATTGTCTTTTTGTTATGACTGAAAAGGTCTTTAAAGACAAAATTATTAGCCAGCTTGAAAAGCATAATACACTAGACCCTGAACTTTATGCATGCATGAGTATGATAATGTCAGCTACGGAAGAATTTGAGGGTGATCAACAGGGACGTTATACAATTCCCAGTTCGCTCTTAGAATATGCTGATATAAAAAAAGATATTTGTATACTTGGGGTGGGCGACAGAATTGAAATATGGAATAGCGACAGGTGGCAAGATAAAGTAAACAAATTTGATGCAAATTTTGATAAAAATTTTAAAAAAGCGATAGAGGTATTAAATAAAAATGGAATTTAAACACGTATCAGTTTTACTTAATGAGAGTATTGATGGACTTAACATAGCCCGTGACGGTGTATACGTGGATTGCACAACCGGTGGAGGAGGACATTCACTTGAAATTGTAAAAAAATTAAAAAATGGTCACTTATATTGTTTTGATAAAGATGAAGAGGCCATTGAAGCAGCAAAAGTTAAACTAAAAAAGTATTTGGACAAAATTACTTTTATATGCGGCAGTTTTGCCGACATCAAATTGTGGTTAAATTCTTATCATGTTGATGCAGTAGATGGAATTTTGGCAGATTTGGGAGTATCTTCGTATCAAATAGATAATCCTCAAAGAGGATTTAGTTACATCAATGATGGTCCGCTTGACATGAGAATGAATATTAAACAAAGCTTAACAGCTTATGAGGTAATAAATAATTATTCTCAACAGCAATTAGAAAAAATATTATTTAACTTTGGTGAAGAGAAGCACGCCAAACAAATAGTTTCAAAAATAATGCGTCAAAGAGAGAAAAAACCAATCGATAGCACTACCGAATTAAAACAAATAGTTGCAAGCTGTTATCCGTTTGCGTTACAGAACAAGCCAGCCATAGCAAACAAAGTGTTTCAGGCCATTAGAATAGAAGTAAACAATGAGCTAGATGAATTGCAATCCAGTTTGGAAGATATGATTGATTTGTTGAAACCAAAAGGAAGACTGTGTATTATTACATTTCAAACACTCGAAGATAGAATCGCAAAAAATGTTTTCAAAATTCACTCAACTGACTGCTTGTGTCCTCCAAAAATTCCAAAATGTATTTGCGGACATAAAGCAGACTTGAAACTGGTCACTAAAAAACCAACCATACCAAGTGAAGAAGAAATTAAATCAAATTCACGAAGCATAAGTGCAAAATTAAGAGTAGTAGCAAAATTATAAATTAGGAGGATAGATTTATGTCATTAAATTTATATGGAAAAGAGTACGAGGAGATAAAAACTGCCACTTTGGATATACCACAAGAAGTGAATGTTTTTTCTGATACTTCATTTAATCCTGACGTTGAAATGACACTTGCTAGACCATCAAAAATTGATGAGGTATTCAAGCGATACGATCAAAAAAAAGACCCTTCAATTCAAAAAGAAAATATGAAAGAAGTGGCCACAAATCCATTCTTTGAAGAACGAACGGCTTCAACAAAGGATTTGGCAAAAGAAAAATTGGTCAAAGTAAGATTGAAAATCGCATTTTCTTTGTATGCATTTATATTTGTGATGTTATTTGGTTTTATGATTTTTAACTTTGTTAGTACTAGCAATTTAAACCATGCAATAGAACTTAATAATGTTAGAATTGAATCAATTGAACGAATATTGGAGCCATAATTTAATATATACGAACATATTATTTAAGGTTGTAAAATAAAATAAACTATGACAAAGTTTAAGACATTTTATAACCTTTTTTCTTTGCAAAGACGCTTTCTTTGTATTGTATTGGTTATAATTATGTGTTTTGTAGCGTTGAATATGCGTTTGTTTTATATTCAAATATTTCAAAATAAAGAATTGCAGATAAAAGCAATGAGTCAATGGTTACGAGATTTACCTTTGGCGGCACGCAGAGGCGATATTGTTGACTGCAATGGCGTATTGCTAGCAACTAGTATTACAACTTTCGATGTATATGTAAGGGCTAGAAATATAGAAAAACCTACTGAACTTGCTAGTTTGCTTTCAACAAAACTTAATAAAGATTACGATTTGATGTACACAAAAGTGACCAACACAAATATTTCTGAAAGTTTGATTAAAATGCAAGTTGATGAGCAAACTGCATATGAATTAGTGAATAGTGGGCTAAAAGGTGTATGTTTGTCACAAAATGTAGGCAGAGTATATCCATATGGAGATATGTTGACACAAACTGTGGGTTATACAACTATTGATAATGTAGGTCAGGCAGGTATTGAGGCTTATTACGACAAATATTTAAAAGGTATTGAAGGAAAAAGTTTGGTGCAAGCAAATGCACAAGGTAAAGATTTGGAAAACTCAATAGAATACTACATACCAAGCATTGCTGGATAGGATGTTAATTTGACTATAGATGCGCAAATTCAAAGCATATTAGAACAAGCATTAAATGATGCATACATAAAACACAACGCCAAAGCAGTTAACGGGATAATACTTGACGCAGAAACTGGCGGAATATTGGCGATGTCGAACAAACCTAGTTTTGATTTAAATAATCCTCCACGTGAAAATGTTGCGGTATTGAATTCTTTAACGAAAAATTCTTGTGTTGTAGATGTTTATGAACCTGGTAGTACTTTCAAAATTTTTACTTTATCAACTGCCTTAAATGAGGGATTAGTAACACTTGATGATAGATTTTTTTGTAGCGGGTCTTGTATGGTTGATGGCCAAAAAATTAAATGCTGGAAAACCATTGGTCATGGCTCACAAAATCTTATTGAGGGTTTTAAAAACAGTTGTAACTGTGTTTTTGTGAATTTGGCGCTTCGTATTGGAAAAAAAAAGTTTTATGAATATTTGGAAGACTTCGGATTGGGTTCCAAAACAGGAGTTGATATTTTTGCAGAAAGTTCGGGAATTTTGACAGATGTATCTTTGGTTACAAACAATGATATAGCTCGAATCGGATTTGGTCAAAGTATAGCGGTCACACCATTACAAATGTTAGCTTCCGTTTCGGCTGCGTTAACTGGAAGTTATAAAACTCCACATCTTTTAAAAAGCATGTGTACACATGATGACCAAAAAATTTGCTATACGTATAATGTTGTGCAAAGCAAAGTAGATATATCTGCCGATACACGCGAAAAAGTATTAAATATGATGTCAATGAATATAAACGGACTTGAAGGAAAATTGACATACATCCCGGGTTACTATGTGGGTGGAAAAACTGGAACTGCACAAAAATTTGAAAACGGAATAATTGCACAAGGAAAATATGTTTCCAGTTTTATAGGCGTATATCCTACAAAATCGCCAAAATATATTATGCTGATTTCAGTAGATGAACCTAAGGGGGCATATTACGGTGGAATAGTGGCGTCACCAATTGGAAAAACCGTTTTCGAGCAAATTTTCACTACAAAAAATATATTGCCTGATGATGTATCTCAAATAAACAATGCTCCTGATGTGTGTATGCCATACGTGGTGGGTTTACCATTAAGTCAGGCTTGTACAAAATTAAAAATAGATGGTTTATATTACGATATCGATGGAGATGGAGATTATGTAATATCACAATTACCTTTGCAAAATACACAGTTGTATAAGGGCGAAACGGTTGTTTTGATAACTAATTAAAAGGAAATATTTATGAAATTGTCAAATTTGTTAAAAAATGTAGATGTTATAGAAATAAAAAATTTTTGTGATTTAGATATCAAGTGTTTAAGTATGGATAGTAGAAATGAAAGTCCAAACGGAATTTTCTTTTGTATAAGCGGTGAATCGTTCGATGGACATAATTATTTTTTGCAAGCAACATCTAACGGAGCAGTATGCTTGGTAGTCGACCATTTTGTTGATTCTTTTGTAACACAGATTTTAGTTAAAAATATTAGAAATGCTATGAGTCAAATATCTGCCAATTTTTTTGAATTTGATAAATGCAATATCAAATTTGTTGGAATTACCGGTACTAATGGGAAAACAACCACAAGTTTTTTGGTCAAAAATATTTTGTCAAATCTAAACCATACAGTTGGTTTGATTGGTACAGAAGGGTGTTTTGTCAATAGTGAAATGATAACGCCTCCGAATCTGACGACTCCCGATAGCACTGATTTGTTTCAGACAATCAATATTATGATGTCAAAAAATGTTGAATACATTATTATGGAAGTATCTGCGCATGCTTTGTTTTATGACAAAATTGATTTGATAAAATTTGAAGTATCTGCTTTAACAAACATTACGCAAGACCATCTTGATTTTTTTGGAAATATGTTGAATTATATTAATGCTAAAAAAACTTTGTTTCAAGATAACCATAGCAAAAAATGTATCATAAATATTGATGAGGCAAATTCACATGAGGTTTTTAATCAAATACACATACCAAAATTTTGTTTGTCAAAAGACAAATTGGCAGACTATATCATTACAAATATAAAAAGTGACATTAATGGAAACAGCGCAATATTAACACATCAATCACAAAATCATTATTTATTTACTTCTATGATAGGTGAGTACAATCTATATAATTGCGTTATGGCAGTAGCAATTTGTCACCAAATGGGATTTGATATCCAAACTTTGTGCGATGTACTGGCAGAAAACAATTTTGTAGTACCTGGACGTTTTAATACACTAAAAACAAAAATATGTAATATTATAATAGACTTTGCCCATACGCCTGATGGTATGGAAAAAATATTAAAAACAATTAATGACATAAAAACTAGCAATCAAAAACTTGTTGTAGTTTTTGGCTGCGGAGGAAATAGAGACAAAATAAAAAGGCCATTGATGGGAGAAATTGCTTCACGTTTGGCAGATTATGTTGTGATAACATCAGATAATCCAAGATACGAAAATCCAGATGATATTATATCAGATGTCGAAAAAGGTATAAAAACAAATAATTATGTCAAAATAAGTGATAGAAAGGAAGCAATACATTTTGCGTTAAATTCCGTACAAAAAAATGATATAGTAGCAATACTTGGAAAAGGAAATGAACAGTACCAAGTAATAGATAATATTAAGCAAAAGTATAACGACTTTGATGTCATTAACACATATATGGAGAACTTTGATGACTAAAATTATTTTGAGTTTTGTAATATCTTGGGCTGTAACAGTTGTGTTGATGCCAATTATAAAAAAAATATATTCAAAAATTTCGGCAAAACAAACTATTCTTCATTATGTAAAAGAACACGAAGAAAAACAAGGCACTATAACAATGGGCGGTGTAGTGTTTTATTTAACTACACTAGCAATAGTGTTTTTCTTTTTGCAATATCAAACTGAGTGGTTTTTTATTTTGGCTGTAAGTTTTGGTTTTGCCTTACTTGGATTTTTGGATGACTTTATTAAAATTAAATACAAGCAAAACTTGGGATTAAGACCGTATCAAAAAATAATTGGACAAGTTGGTATATCAATCATACTTGCTTTTTATGTGTATTTTTCAAGTCAAGGTGGAATAATTGTTTTGCCTTTTACCTATCACACAATCAATTTGGGAGTGTGGATTATACCTATAATAGTTTTCGTATGCATCGCAACAACAAATAGTGTTAATTTGATTGATGGTTTGGACGGCTTGGCATCAAATGTAAGCATGTTGTTTATAGGTGGCATAATTACGCTTTTGATTATCTATAAAAATATTTTGTTTCAATCTGGTGCGGACGCTTACTCAATTAGTACTTTAAATAATATTATCATTCTTTCTACAATTTTTACTGGTAGTTTGTTTGGATACACTTTGTTTAATACATACAAAGCATCAATATTTATGGGAGATGTTGGCGCTCTGGGGATAGGTGGTTTTGTTTCGGCTCTATGTTGCGTTGTGGGATTTGAACTGTTTGTTCCAATTTTGGGTGTGATGTATGTTGTAACCGCACTTTCGGATATAATTCAAGTTTTACATTATAAAAGAACAAAAAAACGCATTTTCAAAATCGCACCACTTCATCATCATTTTCAAAAATCGGGATACAGTGAACCTAAGATTGTTTTTGTTTATTCCACTGTTACAATAATTGCGTTTTTAATGACATTGTTACTGACTTTGATTTAGCATATTTGTATTTATAAAATAATAAGTTACTATATGATAAATTTTTTTGTCAAAAATGTTTTGGTTTACGGTATGTCGGAAAGTGGTATTTGGACAAGTATCCTTTTGATTAAAAAAAATGCCAAGTGTTTTGTGTATGATGATAACAAAAAAGTTGTAAATAACTTAAAATTTCCTACAAAATATACAAATTTATTAAAAAAAATAAATAAAATAGAAAAATTAACAAACAATCTAATTTTGTCTTTTGATGCAATAGTGGTGTCTCCTGGCGTTAGCATTGATAACAAGTTTTTGAAATACGCGAAGAAAAACGGAAAACTTGTAATTAGTGAATTGGAATTTGGTTTTTTAAATTGTCGAAACAAAATTTTGGCAATTACGGGAACAAATGGTAAAACAACAACCACAGAATTGATTACAGCTATGCTTAATATTCAAATTAAGGCAACTGCAGTTGGTAATATCGGATACCCACTAACAAGAGCAATAGTTGAAAAAATATCAGGGTGTTTCGTTGTAGAAGTAAGCAGTTTCATGCTTGAAGCGATTATCTCCTTTAAAGCTGACATTGCAACTATTACAAATATTGCGCCTGACCATTTGGATAGACATAAGACTTTTAAAAATTACAAAAACCTTAAGTTAAAAATTTTTGACAATTTAAACAAAAATGACACTGCAATTGTCAATCTGGACGATGATTATGTAAATAATATCAAACCAAATAAATACAAAATAATATTTTTTTCACAAAAATATGTTTGCCATGGTGCATATTCTTTAAATAATGTGGTGTATTATTCTGCCAAAAAGGTAGAAAAGATTATTGATATCGAAGATATAAAAATAAAAGGAAAACACAATATATACAATATTTTGTGTGCAATTTGTTTTGCAAAAAAACTTAATATAAAAACAAATAATGTAATAAAAGTTTTAAAAACTTTTGAAACGGCTAAATATAGGTATCAACTTGTTGGTTGTTATAACGGTATAAGTTTTGTTAACGATAGCAAAAGCACAACGGTGGCTTCAACAAATATGGCAATAGAAAGCACAGACCAACCGATTTTTCTATTATTAGGTGGAAGTGACAAAAATATTAATTACGAAGACCTTTTTATTCATCAGTCAAAAATCAAATACTATTGTGTTTATGGGCAAACTGCGCAAAAAATATTTGATATTGCAAAAGAAAAAAACATCTCAAATATACAAGTATTTCAAAACTTGAAAGATGCTTTCGATTTTTGCATTTCAAATGCTATCAGCAATGATTGTGTACTTTTATCTCCTGCTTGTGCAAGCTTTGATCAATTCAAAAATTATGAGGAGAGGGGAGAATATTTTAACAAACTGGTAAAAGACTATGGCAAGAAAAAATAGTATTATTATAATTGTTTGCTGTCTTATGCTTGCTATTTTTGGCGTGTTTATGGTTTTTAGCGCAAGTCACATAACGGCACTAAATACTTATAACGATGCCTTTTTCTTTGGAAAAAAACAACTTCTTGGTGTCATTATTGGTGTGATTGGTATGTTTGTGATGACAAAAGTAGATCACAAATTTTTCAAAAAGTTTTACATTCTGGCATATGTTATTGGTCTGATTCTGTTAGCGGTTGTTTTTATACCCGGTTTGTCAAAATCTAGTTATGGGGCTACACGTTGGATTGGAATAGGCAGTTTTAATATGCAACCTAGTGAAATTGCAAAGTTTTGTTTAATATTATTTCTTTCTGGCTTTTTATGCGAAAATGAAAAATTATCAAAATTTAAAAACATTTTACTTGCTTTGGGTGCAGGAGGATTTTATTGTCTGCTCATAATCTTGGAGCCAAATATGTCTATAACAATATGTGTTGGTTTGTCCCTATTGTTTATGTTGTTTATAGGTGGATTAAAACTTAAATGGTTTGCTAGTTTGAGCATTCCTTTAGTTGTATTGGCGGTGCTTCTTATAATTATTGAGCCTTATCGATGGGATAGAATAGTTGCGTTTATTAACCCTTGGCAAAATCCACTAAGTGAAGGATATCAATTAATACAATCATTGTACGCAATTGGGAGCGGGGGATTATTTGGAGTAGGATTTTTAAACAGTCGACAAGCGCATTTGTTTTTGCCCTTTTCTGAATCTGATTTCATTTTTTCGATTATAGCAGAAGAATTCGGTTATATCGGCTGTACTCTTGTCATGTTAGCATTTACAATTTTGATTGTAACCATATTTAAGGTTGGCATAAAAGCGAAAAATAAATTTTCTGCATTTTTGTGTTTTGGTATTGGTGCCATTCTTTGCATTCAGGTTATTTTGAACATAGCGGTGGTATCCGGCAGCATTCCACCAACTGGACTACCATTGCCGTTTATTAGTGCAGGTAGCACATCATTATTGGTATTTATGTCTGCTATGGGTATTGTAGTAAATGTTGATAAGGATAATTCAAAACAATTTTAATCTTTAATACATATTATGTTATATGAGTAACTGTATTGGAAAATATTTAATTCACAGTGGGCACAAAATTGATGGCGAATTGACTGTTCAAAGTGCAAAAAATTCTTTTTTACCTATATTGGCTGCTTGTCTTATAAGTGATGGTGAAGTAGTACTACATAAAGTTCCAAATATAATAGATGTAGACTATATGACAAAGATAGTAGAAAATTTAGGTGTAAAAATTGTAAAATATAATGATGATTTACTTGTTGATAGTAGGCATGCAAACACATATGAAATATCATCAATTTTAACAAAAGAGATACGATCTTCAATTTTTCTTTTAGGCGCTGTTTTGGCACGATTTAGACAAGTAAAAATATCCTATCCTGGTGGTTGCGATATTGGAAATAGACCGATAGATTTGCATATCAAAGGTTTAAAGGCTCTGAACGTCAAAGTAACAGAAAAGCACGGCTATATCATTTGTGATGGCGAAAATATGAAGCCAAACACGATACATCTTGACTTCCCTAGTGTAGGAGCGACTGAAAATTTAATGATGGTCGCCACAAAAATAAATGGTATCACAAAAATTGTCAACCCTGCTAAAGAACCAGAAATAGTAGATTTGCAGAATTTTTTGAACGCATCTGGATGCAAGATCAGTGGGGCAGGAACCAGCGTAATTTACATTGAAGGAGTAGACAAGACAAATGGTTGTGAATACACTCCTATTCCTGACAGAATAGCGACGGGAACGTATATAATTGCAACTGCTATGACTGGCGGAAAATTGCTTTTAAAAAACACTTACCCCGAGCACATAGAAAGTTTGATTTCAAAATTGAAACTTGCTGGATGTGACGTCTCTATAAAAGATAACGAAATATTTACTAAAGCTAACGGTCGAATGAAGAGTATCCAAAACATAGATACACAACCGTATCCCGGATTTCCAACCGATTTGCAATCGCAAGTTATGTCACTTCAGACAATATCTGATGGTGTAAGCATCATATGTGAAAACCTGTTTGAAAACAGATTTAAAAACGCTGCTGAACTGAATAAAATGGGTGCTGATATAGTAATAAGGGATAGAATGGCTATAATTAAGGGAGTGAACAAATTGTATGGCGCTGATGTTCAAGCACATGATTTGCGTGGCGGAGCGGCATTGGTTTTGGCAGGATTGGTTGCGGAAGGTGTTACAACAGTAAGCGGTATTCATCACATATATCGTGGGTATGAAAACTTCGAAAATAATCTAACATCTCTTGGTTTAGATATAAAAAAAATAGAAGAAAATACTACATTTTAATTTTGTTAAATAATAAATTAAATCTATTATTTAGTGTAAAAAAGATATTTTATACACTATATCTAGTCAATATATTTTTATTTATAATTTTATTTTTTTGTTGACTTTAAAATATTTATAGTTATATAATAATCATATAAGGAACATATGAGAAAATATAGTTATATATTGGATATCGGTTCGAGTAAGTTGAGTTTGTTAGTCTGCACATTATACAACAAACAGCCTCATATTTTGTTTTTTGAAGAAAAATCGTATGATGGTTTTTTAGATGGTGAATTTTTGAGCCCAAACCAAATACCTTTTATAGTAAATGATTTGATTTCTAATGTTGTAAAAAAATTGAGAAGAACTATTACAAAGGTTTTTGTTGGTGTTCCAAGTGAGTTTTGCGTATGTGTCTGCAAGCGAATAAAAAGAAAATATGCTACTTCCAAGTTGATTGATGAAAAAGAATTGTATAGTTTGTTTGATGGAGTGGATGATTTCAACAAATCAAATACATACAAACCTTTAAGTTTTAGTGCGATGCAGTATGTTTTGGATGATGATGTAAAAACTATTAATCCTATAAAAAAACGTACAAAATCAATAATAATGGACTGTTCTTATGTTTTGGCAAAAAAAAGTTTTGTCGAGTTTTTTGATAAATTATTTGCAAATGCTAACATAAAATCTATAGAATATACTAGTTCCGCTTTGGGACAGGCGGTAGAGTGCACTGATAAAAATAGTCCTCTTTCGCCAGTGGCAGTGGTAGATGTCGGTCATCTCACAACTAGTGTCGCCGTTGTAAAGGGTGAAGGACTTGCTTTGTTAAGTTCATTTTCGCTTGGTGGAGGGCATATATCATCAGATTTGATGCAGTTGTTAAAGATATCTTATTCAGATGCTGAGGCAATTAAAAAGAAGGTTATGTTATCTGTAAAAGCGGATAGAAATGAAAGATATGAAGTTAGTAATGCAGGTAGATTAATTACTTCCCACATACAGTTTACAAATGAAATAGTAAAATCTCGCATAGAAAATATTGCTAATATAGTATCAAATATTCTAGATATTGATGAAATGTTTAGAGATATTCCAATTTATCTTACAGGCGATGGTATAGCCAATTTTAAAGGTGTTTTGCCAATTTTTTCTACCATAACCAATAGGCAAACGCTTGACTACACGAACAGATTTGACTATACTGACAGAAAACATCAAACATCAGCTAATGGATTATGCAAATTGATTTATACACTTGAAAGCAACAAAGGAGAATAAAATGGATAACTCAAACCAAATTTGTAACATTAAGGTAATAGGAGTGGGCGGAGCAGGTAACAATGCAGTCAATCGAATGATTGCGGCTGGTATCACAAGTGCTTATTTTGTTTCCGTGAATACTGACAAACAAGTTTTGCAAATGAGCAACGCAGATGCTGTTTTGCAAATAGGCGAAGAATTGACTCGTGGTCTTGGTGCCGGTGCAGTGCCTTCAGTTGGAGAACAGGCTGCCGTAGAAAGTAAACAAGCTATAATAGATTTGTTGAAAGGTACAGATTTGTTGTTCATTACTGCTGGATTAGGCGGTGGTACTGGTACAGGAGCCGCTCCAATTATTGCTCAAATTGCAAAAGATATGAATATATTGACTGTGGGAGTAGTTACAAAACCTTTTGCATTTGAAGGTGCCACTAGAAAGAAAAATGCCGAAATGGGATTAGAAAACTTAAAAAAATATGTTGATACACTTGTAATCATTCCTAATGAAAAATTGTTTAAAATATTGAAAAAAGGCACACCAATTATAGAGGCTTTTCGTTTTGCTGATGATGTATTAAGACAAGGCATTCAAGGCGTTTCTGATTTGATTGTTGAGCCTAGTATGATTAACCTTGACTTTGCCGATGTTCGCACAATTATGAAAGACAAAGGTCTTGCACATATGGGTATTGGTGTCGGTAAGGGAGAAAACAAGACTATTGAAGCAGTTAGACAAGCCGTTACTAGTCAATTGCTTGAAACCTCTATTGAAGGGGCAACTGGTATTTTGTTGAACATCAAAGGTGGAAAAAATCTGACTCTTGATGAAATATATGAAGCAGTAGATTTGGTCAAAGAAGTAGTAGATGATAGTTGTAACTTGATTTTTGGTGCTACTATAACTGATGATAATAAAGATGAAGTACAAATAACAGTTATTGCAACTGGTTTTGAGAGCGATAATCCAGTTGAGCAGAAAGAACAACCACCTCAATTCAAAGATAATGGACAAAATTTTAATAATTTTGAAAATAAAGAAGACGAAAGTGCTGACGAAACCATTGTAGAAGATATTAGTATAAAAGAGCAAAAAGTAGAAATTCAAAATGCAAATATTCCACCATTTTTGAGAAAACTAAAAAAATAATACATAACAAAAAAAACCTTTAAAAAAAAGGTTTTTTTTATAGATTTAACTCCTTATTTGCGTTCGTTGTGAATTGACAAATTTTTCAAAAAGAGAAACTGCAAAATACATAATAGACGCAAGTGTACACAGTAAGAAAGTACTTGTAATCACAAGATCTAAGTTAAATACCTGACTACCATATATTAATAGATATCCAAGTCCTGCACGTGAAACTAAGTATTCTCCCATAATCGCTCCAATCCAGCTTAACCCTATATTAATTTTGAAAATGGTAACTATATCGGGTAAGGAATTTGGAAGCACTACCTTAAAAAACGTTTGTAGTTTATTTGCACCAAGTGATTTGCACAAAAGTATCATATCCTTGTCGCACGACAAAAATGAATTGAGTACAGACATAATGGTGACTATAATAACAATAAGTATAGCCATTGTAATTATCGCATTTTTTCCTGCACCCATCCAAATAATTATTATTGGACCTAATGCAACTTTGGGCAAACTATTCAAAACAACTAAATATGGCTCGCTTATCTTACGAGTATATTCGCTCAACCAAAGAACAAAAGCAATAATGAATCCCATACCTGTTGCAAGAATAAAGGCAATTAAGGTTTCTTCAAGCGTAATCTTCATATGATAAAACAATTCTCCATTTTTGTATAATGATGTTATTGTTTTTAGTACTCGTGTTGGGCTAGAAAAGAAAAACACATCAAGTATGTTGTGTTTCGTAAGAATTTCCCACAATGCAAAAAGCAAAATTAATATTACAATTTGTGCAAAGTAAACAAGCAATTTTTTATTTTTTTCATTTCGCAAATATATTTTGTGTTCTTTGGAATAATCAACTGTGTGTGTGTTTTTCATTTTGTATTTCCTTCCAAATAGTCTCAAACAGATTTGAAAATTCAGGGGAGTACCGACGTTGAAATGGCGTTCCGTATTTTTTTAAGTCAACATTGTGAATTGACTTTATTTCAGCAGGACGTTTCGTAAGGACTATAATTTTGTCTGCCATACTAATTGCCTCTTGAATGTCATGAGTTACTAATATTGCAGTTTTCTTTTCGTTTTCAATGATTTTACTAACATCATTACAAACATTTAATCTTGTTTGATAGTCAAGCGCTGAAAAAGGCTCATCTAATAACAGTACTTTTGGTTTTAAAGCAAGTGTACGGATTAATGCGACTCTTTGTCTCATTCCTCCAGAAAGTTGATCAGGACGCTTTTTCAAAAACTCACCCAAGCCATACTTTTTCAAAAGATTGATTGCATATTGACATCTTTCTTTTGTGTTGACTTTTTGTATTTCAAGGCCAAAACATACGTTTTTTTCTATATTACGCCAACTAAATAAATTGTCTTTTTGAAACATATATCCCGTGATATTTGATTTTGAATTTGGAATAGTATTTTCGATTAGTACTGTTCCGTCACTTGCTTTTAGTAAACCTGAAAGTATGGACAAAATAGTAGTTTTTCCGCAACCTGAAGGGCCAACTATTGCGACAAATTCACCTTCTTTAATTGAAAATGAAATGTCTTTTATTGCTTCGGTTTCACCATCTTTTGAATGGTAGGTTAGTTTAAGATTTTTTACAACTACTATTTCTTTCATATTCATCCTTTAAGCAATAAAAGTATTATTCACTGCTGTGGTGTGTGCGATGTTATTGGTGAGCAAACCAGCATTGTCAATAATATCAAGCAGTTTGTTCCAAGATGTTTCACTTAATGCAAAGTCGCTTGCATATGCACCAATGCGCATATAATTTTTTACAGCAGACAAAATTAACGCGTCATTTGTTGTATTAAAAGATGGTTTTAGACAATCAATTATTTCTTGATCAGTTCTATCTTCATCCATCAAATAGTTATAAGCGTTTTCCAATGCATTAACAAATTTTTGTACTTTTTGCGGATTTTTTTGCAAGAAAGAACTGGTTGCCGTAAATACAGTGTATGGTACATTCGGCTCTTCTTCTCCAAGAGACGCCTGAATAAATGCCGTACCCGCAGTGTTGCATTCGCTTGCAGTAGGCTCAAACATTGTTACGTAATCGCCTTGACTTGCTAAGAAAGTAACTGCGGTCATACTGAATGATACCGATAAGTCAAAAATTGTATCTACATCAGCACCCAATTCGTCGCCAAGTTTAAGACCGTATCGTTCCAAAATGTATTGTAGTGTCATCGCTGGCATACCACCTCGTCGACCTGCAATTACATGCTTTCCTCGTATCGAAGTCCAATCAAACTCTTCTTCGTCGTCCAATTCTGTTCTACCCATTAAAAATGAGCCATCGCAATTCGTTAACTGTGCAAAAATAATAGGCGCATTAGTCATGCCTTGATTTCGGACATATACAACCGCTTCTGGTCCTAGAAGACCAACATCAGCACTGTTGCTAGTCAATGATGTCATAACTGTATCACTTCCCATAGCGTTTGTAAGTTCTATTTCTATGCCTTCATCTTCAAAATAGCCATTGTTTATGGCAACATAAAAAGGCGCATAGAACAAACTGTGCGTCACTTCACTTACACGGACTACATTGTCGTTTTTCTTTGAACATCCAAATGCACAAAAAGAAAATACAACGAGCACCAAAACAAGAATCCAAGTAAATTTTTTCATTTTTCACTCCTTTTTTATATGATAATTCATAGTATTTGAATATAAAGTAAAATGTGAAAGAACGTGCAAAATCTTTTGACTTTGCAAAAAAGTTATTTTATAATTCGAATAGGTGAGTTATGAAAAATGATAAACTAGTTAAGTTACTATTTGCTTTACAAATTGCTGTTTTGCCACTTGTTGTTTTTGGTGAAATTGTACTTAATTTTTGGCTTTCACAGTTATTTATTCTTTTACTATTGGTTGCAAAATTGTGGCAATTTCTTTTGTCTGAAAAATATAACAATGAACACAAATTATTAAATACAATAACCACATTTTTGATTGTTTCATTTTTGATGTTGTATTATGGCATATTAGGTTTTGTTAAAGTTGGCGTAATAATACCAATGCTAATTTTGATGCTTGTGTTTCTGTTGTCAGTCATTTTCAAAAAATATTTTCCGCGCAATGAACTAAGCAAAGCGGTTGATACTTGTGTATATATTTTTGCTTACATTACAGTTGTTTTCTTTGGTATTTCATCTACGGTACACGTTGTGGGCTTGGTAGGTGCATTTGGTACAATGTTAGCTTGCGTTTTGTCTTTGGGCATCAAATTGTATTGTTTAATAAAAATCAAAACTTATAAAATTGGCAAACTGAAAAATTCTAGAAAACGAAAATAATATCATTACTATTGACTTTTTTATGCTTGTTTGTTAATATTGTCGTATAAAACAAAATGGAGAGAAAATTATGGGCTTTATGTTAGTAGATTTGTTAGAACATTTACAAAAACCAAATGTTTTAGTTGCAATTATTTTGGCAATATTAGGAGTGTTCTTAGCCTTGATAGCAAAGCGTGCAGCACGCGCATTTAGGCACGTCAAAGAAATAAAAGATGATGATGCGATTATGGTTTCAATGAAAATAGTTGGATTGTTACTAATATTGGTCGGGCTAATCCTTATGGTAGTAGATATTTAATAAAATGAGCATTTGCTCATTTTTTTTGTATTTTTTCTTTATAAAATTCTTTTTTTATGTTAATATTTTTTTATGCAACATTATTTTATAGAAAAAGAACACAAAGAAAGCGATTATTTTACATTTGATGAGATAATAAATGGTAAAAAATATTCTTTTTTGTCTTGCGACAACATTTTTAGCAAAAAGAGTGTTGACAAAGGCACACTAGCCTTAATAAAGGCAATAGACAAACACTTAAAATTAGTGGGTGTAGGTCTAGATTTTGGAAGTGGTTATGGTGTTTTAGCAATATATCTAATGAAAAATTATGATTTGAATGTCGATATGCTGGACGTAAATAAAACTGCAATATATTTATCAAAACAAAATATAATAAAAAATAAAATAAAGAATGATATAGAATTTTTTGAAAGTAATGTATTTTCGAACAATGAAAAAATTTATGATTTTATGGTATCAAACCCTCCTATAAAAGCAGGAAAGACAATTTTATTTGAATTTTTGAAAGAGTCTTACAACCATTTGAAAATTAGCGGAACTTTAACTATCGTTATTCGTAAAGATGCAGGTATGGAAAGTGCCAAAAAATGTCTATTACAAATTTATGGTAATTGTCAAATCTTGTTAAGAGAAAAGGGTTACTATGTTTTGCACTGCATCAAGCAATTAGAATGAATATATAGCATATATATTTAATCAAAATAGGATATTACATTGTTTGCGCTTGATTGCAAAGATTGGATGCATTGCAACCTTGTACATTTTATACAATTTATATTTCCTATTCTGTAATAAAAATAATATCTCATACTTCATATTATTTTTTACGTTACAAAAAAGTTCTATTTTTGTAGTATTGTGTGAGCACGGAATAGATTTATTTTGATTGCATACATTAAGGTAGAGGTAAATTATGTACGAATTGTCTCTTGCTTGTAGGCGTGCAAATCAAAGTTCAATACAATATATTTATGATATATTAAACAAATACATTACCCAAAACACCAACGTCATAATAACACGACACGACGATAACGTGTTTTGTTACATTTTATTTGCTTGTAATGAAAAGAAAAAAGATGAATATGATGCTATTATCAAACAAGCAATAATAAGTTACATTATAAACGTGTACAAATGCGACTATCTCAAAAAAAACATCAAAATAAGTTTGACAGACGATTTTTCGTATGATGCTTACATAAAAGTATTGTCTTTATTTGACAAATCAACAGATGAAAACATTTTGGACAAGTTGATTGTTCTTAATCAAAGTCTTTTTATTGATAGTTTCATCGAATTTAGAATGTCACCTTTGATAGCACATTGGAACGAGTTGTGTGATTTGGCAAAAGACAATTCTATGTTTTTTTTGTCTAGTTCCAGTTTTATAGAAATAATACGTTTTCTTGTCAATTCTATGGATACTACGTGTAAAAAAATCAAAATACTATGTAAAGACGGAGTTTATAGTATTTATAGCGTAATAGAGCAATCGGATGAAGTGAAAAAAGTAGGGGATAGTTTTTGCAAACTTGATTTGATAAGTCAAGTGTTGACCATTAGTCCTATGAACATTGATGTATATGTAAATAATGATTATAACGACGAGGCTTTGGGATTCTTGTCAGATGTGTACACTAGCCGATTAAAAATCTATGTAAATTAATAAATTGTGTTTATTTTTATTGACAACCACATTATTAAAAACTATAATGATAGAAACTTAATAAATCGTTGATTGTTCCAAGTAACGAATATTGTCCCTAATTACAGAGAGTGTCGATTGGTGAGAAGACATATTATGCATTTTTGTGAAACCACTACATGAGATTTGTTGTTTAGAAAATGAGAGGCTACAATCGTAGCAAATAAGGTGGAACCGCGGTGATAATCGTCCTTATAAGGCGGTTTTTTTGTTTTGTAGGAGGTTATGTTATGGAAAATGAAAAAATAGAAATGTATAGACATAGTATGAGTCACGTATTGGCAAAAGCACTTTGCTTAATTTTTGAAGATGTAAAATTGACCATTGGACCTGCAATAGAAAATGGATTTTATTATGATATTGATACATCAGCTACTATTACACCAAATGATTTCGAAAAAATCGAATCTAAAATGCGTGAAATAATAGGTAACAATGAAGATTTCGCTAGACAAGTTGTTTCCAAAAAGGAAGCGCTTGAACTCTTCAAAAATAATCCTTACAAATTAGAATTAATTAATGAATTGTCTTCTGATAGCGAAATATCAGTGTATTATTTAGGTAATGATTTTTATGATTTGTGTAGAGGTCCTCATGTCGAAAATACAAAATTTTTACGTGGGTTTTCATTCGAAATTAACAAAGTAAATGGTGCATATTGGAGAGGTAATGAAAAGAACAAAATGTTACAGCGAATATATGTATATGGGTTTGCTGACAAAAAAGAATTATCTTCATACAAAAATATGCTTGAAGAAGCAAAAAAACGAGATCATCGCAAACTTGGTAGCGAACTAGAATTGTTTGATATATTTGAAGAAGGTCCAGGATTTCCTTTTTGGTTACCAAAGGGTATGATTTTGAAAAATACTTTATTAGAATTTTGGAGAGCAAAACATAAAGAATACGGTTATAAGGAGATTTCTACTCCTATTATGTTAGATAAAGAATTATGGATTAGGTCAGGTCACTGGAGTCATTATCGCCAAAATATGTATACAACAAAAATTGATGAACGTGAGTTTGCTATCAAACCCATGAATTGTCCTGGTGGTATTTTGGTATACGAACACAAAATTCATAGTTACAAAGATTTGCCTGAACGTATAGCCGAACTTGGTTTGGTGCATAGACATGAATTAAGCGGAGCATTACACGGACTAATGCGTGTTCGCTGTTTTACACAAGATGACGCTCATATTTATATGACAAAAGAACAAATGAAAAGTGAAATACTAAACGTAATGAACTTAATAGATGACTTTTACAAAATTTTTGGCTTTGAGTACATGATTGAATTGAGTACTAGACCAGAAAATTCCATGGGTAGTGACGAAGATTGGGATACTGCAATTTCTACATTAAAAGAAGTTCTCGATGATAACGGGAAAGAATATGTAATTAACGAAGGTGATGGAGCGTTTTATGGTCCTAAAATAGACTTTCATCTTAAAGATTGTATAGGTCGTACTTGGCAATGCGGAACTATCCAACTTGACTTCCAATTACCAGAAAGGTTTGATTTGGAATACATTGGTGCGGATGGTCAAAAACATAGACCTATTATGATTCACCGTGTAGTTTTGGGCTCAATTGAACGTTTTATTGGAATTTTGATTGAACAATACGCTGGTGCTTTCCCATTATGGCTTGCTCCTGTACAGGTAAAAGTTTTGAACATCGCAGAAAATTCAGAAAATTATGCAAAGCAAATTTTTGAAAATCTTAACAAAAGTGGAATACGTGTAGAACTTGATGTTAGAAATGAAAAAATAAGTTACAAAATTCGTGAAGCGCTTAACCAAAAAATACCTTATCTTATTATAGTAGGTGATAAGGAAATTGAAACTGAAACAATCTCAGTTCGTGGAAGAGGTAATGAAAATTTGTCAGGTGTTAACTTACAAGAATTCGTTAACAGATTAATAAGCGAAGTCGACACAAAAAAATTGTAAAAATAGTTGACAAAAGAATGATCGAGTGTTATATTTAACTTGCTTTAAAGTAGAAGTACCACTTCTCACCCTTGAACGAAAGTGATAGAGGTTTCTAAAATTATGATTTTATTTAGAAAATGTGGGACTTTTTATAAGCAAATCCACATTTTTATTTTTTTAGGAGGTTCTTATAAAAGAGCAATTAAAAAACGGCCAAATCGCGAATATGGATGTGCGATTAATTGGTCCACAAGGTCAACAATTAGGTATTGCTAGTGCCGAACAAGCAAATAAACAAGCAGAAAATTTTGGATTTGATTTGGTAATGATTGCACCAGATGCAAAACCACCTGTTTGTAAAATTATGGACTACGGCAAATACAAATTCGAAACTTTGAAAAAATTGAAGGATCAAAAGAAAAATCAAAGAGTCATTAACGTCAAAGAAATGCAATTATCTATGACTATTGGCGAAAATGATATGGCTACAAAAGCTAGATCAGTCCGCAAATTTCTTGAAAACGGCGACAAAGTAAAAGTATACATTAGAATGCGTGGCAGAATGCAGGCAAAACCTCAAATCGGCGTGGATATAATGAACAAGTTTGCAGAAATCGTACAGGAAGTTGGCTTACCTGAAAAACCAGTTGAGTTTCAGGGAAGAATGATTAACTTGTTTTTAGTGCCAATCAAAAAGTAATTAAAGGAGAAAAATTATGCATTCAGCAAAAACAAGATCAGCAGTGAAAAAAAGATTTCATGTTAACTGCAATGGGCTAATAAAACACGCTCACAAAAACAAAAATCACATTTTGAACAAAAAAACTAGAAAAAGAAAGAGACGTTTAAGACAGGTAGCCTACGTAGCAAAGGCAGATGTCAAAAACATCAAAATACAACTAGGTATGTAGGAGGAAGATATGAGAATTAAACGTGCAGTAAACGCAGTCAAAAAAAGACGCGCTATTTTGAAACAAGCAAAAGGCTACCGTGGTACTAAGAGCAAATTGTATAGAGTTGCTCGTGAACAAGTAATGAAATCTGGTCAATATGCTTACATTGGCAGAAAACATAGAAAAAGAGATTTCCGTAGTTTGTGGATCACTCGTATCAACGCCGCTTGTCGTGCAAATGGAATCAGATACAGTTTGTTTATTGATGGTTTGAAAAAGAACAATATCAATTTGAACAGAAAAGTATTGTCTGATATGGCTATTAATGAACCGCTTGCATTTGCAAAACTTTGTGAAAGTATCAAAAAATAACAAAAAGACGGTTGTAATAAACCGTTTTTTTATAGTATTCGTTTGACTATAAATAGTAATAAATATATAATAATTTTATGCAAATTTTATCAGACAACAACATGCGTATCAAAACGTATAGCAAACTAAAACAAAAAAAATACAGACAAAAAATGAGTCTGTATGTTTTGGAAGGATTGCGCAGTTGTTCTGATGCGTTAAAAGATAAGATACCAATAGAAACCACTTTTTGCACCGAAGAATTATTTGAGTGGGCAAATGCATTGAATTTTCCAAACATTGAAGTAGTATCTCAAAGAGCAATTTGTGAATTATCTGATACCGTAACTCCGCAAGGAATTGTTTGTATCTGTAAACAACCAAATATGGATTTTGGCGTTGCAAAAGGGAATAGTTTGATTTTGGATAATATTCAAGACCCTGGCAATTTGGGTACGCTCATTCGTTCTGCTGTTGCATTCGGTTTTGATGATATTTA
>JAQVLJ010000005.1 GCA_028704215.1 Clostridia bacterium | reverse complement strand
GAACTATTGACGCCATTCAAAGATGCGATGTAGCGGTTTTGATGATTGATGCAAGCGAGGGTGTCACAGAGCAAGATGTAAAGATTGCAGGACTTATTGATGATGAAGGCAAACCAAGTATTATCGCAATAAATAAATGGGATTTGGTAGAAAAAGATACTGAAACAATGAACGATTTTATAAAAAAACTTGATATCGATTTGGCATTTATGAAGTATTACAAAACAATTTTTATTTCTTGTGAAACTGGTCAGCGTTTAGGTCAGATTATGGAAAATGTGGACTATGTTTATGCAAATGCTAATCGAAAAATAACAATGGGCTTATTCAACAATGTATTAACAAATGCAACTATGACAACGCCACCACCTTACAGAAACGGAAGAAGACTCAAAATACTGTACGGTCATCAAGCTGGTGTTTGCCCGCCAAGTTTTGAAATTAAATGTAATGATGCCAGCATAGTTGAAAATTCTTATATGAAATATATTGAAAATAGTTTACGAAAAGCGTTTGACTTTACAGGTACGCCTATAAAAATTTATTTTAAAAATGAAAGGGAATAAATTATGGTAGTGATTGAATTCGTTTTGCTGGCACTGGTCGGATATTTTGTTGGTAATTTTAATATCGCAATTTTTATTTCAAAGAAGTTGAATAACGACATAACAAAAGTTGGCAGCGGCAATCCAGGAAGTATGAATATGTTGCGAAATTTTGGCATCAAATACGGGATGATTACGCTTATATTTGATATGCTCAAAGGCGTAATACCTTCATTATTAGGATTACTTTTGCTAGGCGAAGTTGGTTTATATGTTGGTGGTGTGGCAGTTGTATTTGGTCACATTTTCCCAGTTTTCCACAATTTTAAAGGGGGCAAGGGAGTCGCTAGTACTACTGGAGTGATGCTAGTAGCTAATCCAATACTTACCTTTATTTTATTTGCCTTGATGATGTATTCTATCTATCTTTTTAAATACGGTTCTCTTTCGACTTTGTTATATATATTGATAATTACCGTCACAGAAATATGCTTGGTACAGTCAGCAAATTGGGTAAATTATATTTTAATAAGCATAATTTTCATTTTAGTATATTTTGCTCATAGATCAAATATAAAAAGACTATTAACAGGCAAAGAAGTAAAAACCGAGTTCAAAAAGAACGGAATTATAAAAATTGATTGATTATACTACAAAATTCTGATAAACTTTCAATAAGATTTGTTCTTACAAAAGGTAAAATTATGGAAAAAATAAATGTTTGTTGCGACAGCTCTTGTGATTTGCCTCAAAACTATGCAAGTGAAAAGAAAATAAAAATAATGTATATTCCAATCATTGTTGAGGGTGAAGAGTACAAGAATGTAGACAATCAGTTTTTGTTTGATTCAGTAGCAAAAACTGGCGAATTACCAAAGACCGCAGCACCAAGCACAAAAGATTATGAAAATCTTTTTGAATCTTACCCTAAAAATGAAAATGTAATATATTTTTCATTGTCATCACACATGTCTTTGCTTAATCAAAACGCAAATGAAGCGGCAAAGTCCTTCAAAAATGTAAAAGTTATTGATAGTTTAAACTTGTCATCTGGTATAGCAATGCAGGTTATGAAATGCATAGAGGATATCGAAAGTGGTCTAACTTATAATGAAGTACTAAAAAATGCGTTAACACGCCAAGAAAAAGTAAAAGCATCATTTGTTATTGACAAATTAACATATTTATACAAGGGTGGCCGATGTTCTGCACTGGCTTTATTTGGTGCCAATTTATTAAAAATTAAACCTGAAATAAGTGTTGTGAACGGAAAAATGGGAGTTTCTCGCAAATTTCGTGGCAAATTAGATGCAGTAATAAAAGATTACGTCGAATTGTCGCTAAAAAATGTAGAAAATGCCGACAAATCTAACGCTTTCATCGATTACACAGCGATAGATGATGAAACGATTGAATATGTAAAACAACAATGTTTAAACGCTGGATTTAAAAATGTTTATGCTTGTATTGCAAGCAGTACAATTGCCGTACATTGTGGCGAAGGTACTCTTGGTATTATGTATATGGAAAAATAAAAACATCACTTTTCCAATTCAACAATTTTCGACATATAGATATTTCGACCAAAAAGTCGGAATATTTTTTTTATAGCAAACATAAGTTATACAAAGTTTTAAATTTGGGAGGAATTATGGACAAAAATAACGGCATTTATGATATGATTGCCGAAAGGACAAATGGAGATGTATATATTGGAGTTGTTGGACCAGTAAGATGTGGCAAATCAACCTTTATTACAAAATTCATGCAAAGTTTTGTTTTGCCAAATATTCAAAATGTAAATGATAGAATACGCGCTACCGATGAATTACCACAGGCAAGTGAAGGCAAAACTGTAATGACAACGCAACCAAAATTTGTTCCAAACGAAGCAATCAAATTAAAATTGGGTAAAGTTGCACTTAATCTAAGAATGATTGATTGTGTAGGGTTTATGGTTGATGGTGCAATGGGGCATTTTGAAGATGACAAACCAAGATTGGTACAAACCCCATGGAGTGATGAAAAAATTCCATTCACACAGGCGGCTGCATTGGGTACCCAAAAGGTAATAAATGAACATTCAACAGTTGCGGTTGTTATGACAACAGATGGAAGTTTTACAAACATAGACAGAGAAAATTATGCTTTGACAGAAAAAAAAGTAATAGATCAAGTAAAAGCATCTCAAAAACCTTTTGTTATCGTTCTTAATACCTCAAAACCAAATGCAGAAGCAACAAAAAAATTGGTAAGTAAACTCCAAGAAAATTACCAAGCACCAGTTATGGCACTTGACGTAGTGAATTTAGACAGCGCAGATATTGATTCTTTAATGGCAGAGCTTTTAATGCAATTTCCTATTGAAGCAATCAATATTAAACTACCTAATTGGCTTCGTGCATTGCCTTATGAACACCCAATCATCAATGAAATCATAGTAACTGTAAAAGAAAAAACAGATAATGTGCAGAAAATAGGCGAGTTTACAGGGGATATTGTTTTGTTTGAAAACAGTGAACATTTTGAGCCAATTTTGACTGGAAATATTCAAATGGGTCAAGGCACTGTAGAATTTGAAATAGTGCCCAAATCAAACCTATTTTATGTAGTATTGAGTTATCAATGTGGCTGTGAAATAACAAACGATTATGAGCTTATATCATATTTGAAAGAATTGACATTTGCAAAAAGCAAATATGACAAAATAAGGAAAGCGTTAGATCAAGTCGAACAAACTGGTTATGGAATTGTAACTCCAACAATGGATGAAATGGAGTTGATGGAGCCACAAATAATGCGTCAAGGAAGTAGATGTGGAGTAAAGCTTCGAGCTACTGCACCTAGTTTACATATAATGCGTGTTGATGTAGAAACAGAAGTAAGTCCTCTAATGGGTAGTGAAGCGCAAAGTGAAGATTTGGCACAGTATTTACTTAAAGAGTTTGAGAATGACCCACAAGGTATTTGGCAAACGAATATGTTTGGCAAAAGTTTGGAAAGTTTGGTTAATGAAGGATTGAATAGCAAACTAAATTCAATGCCAGAACCTTTGCAAAATAAAATGAGAAGAACGCTAACTCGAATAATCAATGAAGGAAAAGGTGGAGTAATATGCATTTTGTTATAAAACCTTTAAAATATGCTAATTAAAATACAAAATATGCAAAATTGGCATAAACTTACAAAAAATGTTTGTCTTTTGATTTTTTGTATGATAAAATTAAATCACATTAAAGGAGAAAATTTATGTTATTGAATTTCTTTGTTGATAATGGCCTGTGGTTCTTATTAGGTATTTTAGTCGTAGTTTTGGTTTTAATTATTATTTTGAAAGTTGTTGAAGCAAAAGACTTAAAATTGAAAAATGAAAAAGCAGAACAAAAAGCTGAGCCTGTTGTTGAATCAGTTAAAGTAGAACCAGTAGTTGAAAAAGTAGTTGTAAAAACTACACCGAAAAAAACTACTACTACAAAAACCACTACAACTACAAAAACTACAACTGCAAAAAAACCTGTTAACACTGCAAAAAAGACTACAACAACCAAAAAAACTACAAAATAAATTTGTTTATTTTATAAGAATTTTGAGAGCATTTATTTGCTCTTTTTTTTATAAAAATCATTTTATAAGTAACAACTTCATATATTAAAATATGAGTTTAATAAATGAAATAGATGGTTATGTTGGTAAAAATTTTGATATAACATTGAACGAATACAGGTATGTCAATATAGGTGGTAAAAGTTTGTATATAGAAGCACACAAGGGTATTCAACTGCTTTCAAACGAAGAAATTACTTTCAAATTAAAAAAGAAGATTATTTCTATAAAAGGGCACGATCTTTTTGTAAAATATATAGACAACAGTACTGCCGTAATTTTTGGAACAATTGTGCAGGTAAATGTGCTATGAAATCAAAAGTGACTCTACAAGTAAGTGGTGTTAACTTGGACAAACTGTACACCAAACTTTCAAATAAATGTGTTATTCAAAATATGAAAAGGTTGGATCACAAAACACTAAAACTCAAATTGGATTATGACGATTATATTCAAAACAAAGAATTATTTAAAGCCTTTGAAGTAGAACAACAAAAAATATCTGGAAATAAACTTTTTAAATTATTTTTTAACAAATATTGTATATTTTTTATATGTGTTCCGATTTGTTTGATGTTATTTATATTCTCTACATGCTTTGTGTGGCAAATTAAAATATATGGTGTCGACAACGAAATTAAATCAAATATAGTAAAAATACTAAACGAAAAAAATGTAAAGAACGGCAGTTTTTTTGCCCATAATACAGAAGTTTTAGAGCAATCAGTATTAAACGAGATTGATAAAATTGCACAGTTAAGCATAATAAAAAGAGGCTCAACAATAATAGTCAACGCCAGTGAAAAACTAACGTATTTGCAGACTAGTTTTGAGCCAATTACGGCTAAAAATTCTGGAATTGTAACTCAAATTAACATTTATGTTGGCACACCGACAGTAAAGATTGGCGACTTTGTAAGACAAGGCGATATTCTTGTACTTCCATATGTTGCCGATGCCAATGGTAACAGGATAAATGTTTGTCCTCTTGCTGAAATATATGCAAAAGCATACTTTAATAATTATTCTAGTGTCCAAAAATCACAACTAGAATTGGTCAAAACTGGTAATGTAAAAAAGAATTTTACTTATAGCATCTTTGGAAAAAAACTATTTTCTTCTTCAACGAAAAATCACTTTGAATATTTTGACCAAGTAGTATATAATGAATATATATTTAAGGGCAGTTGTTTACCTATTCTGTGCACTGTTTCCGAACAATATGAACAGGTATTAAAAATAGTAGCACACGATTTGGAAGCGGAAAAACAACCCTTAATAGAGAAAGTAAAAGCAGAAACATTTTCCAAAATCAATTCAGATATCGAAATCGTCGACGAGGATATGCAAAGCGATATTAAAGGAGATTTGTTGTACGCAAGTTACACTTTGACTTGTTTATTACAAATATGTTGAGATGTTAGTTGTTAACAAAAAGACAAAATTTAATGATAAATTAAACAAAATTCATATGTTTGTATTTGATTTTTTAAAACAAGATAGACAAAAACTAAAAGTCAATTTATTTTTTGTAAGCAAATTGCGAATAAAAAATATAAATTGTAAATTTCGAAATATTAACAAGACAACTGACGTCCTCAGTTTTCCTTATACAAACTGTAAACCTAACGAATCAATATGTATTGATGAATACAAAAACTTTGTAAATCATGAAGATGGCACACTTGATATTGGAGATATATTTATTAGTTTGGCAGTAGCAAAGAAAAAGGCAAGAGAATACAATTTTACACTTAGTGATGAAGTGGGCTTTTTGTATGTCCATGCGCTATTGCACTTATTTGGTTACGATCATATAAAAGAAGATGACCAAAAGATTATGGAAGATTTGCAACAAAAAATTATGCGTGACAGTAATTTGTTTGAGGTGATATATGAGTAAGTTTTATTGTGGATTTGTTGCAATAGTGGGACAAACAAATGCGGGAAAAAGCACTCTTATAAATCAACTTATTAAAGAAAAAGTAGCGATTGTAAGCCCAAAACCACAAACAAGCAGAAATAATACTTTGGGAATTTTTAATGATGAAAACTCTCAAATCATATTTATCGACACCCCAGGTCATCACAAAATTTCTAACAAGATAGACGAGTATATGTATCAAAACATCGGTCAGGCAAGCACTGATGCGGATGTCTTGTTATTTGTTATAGATGGCAAAAAACCACTACTTGAACAATATGAAGTTTTAAACAATAAATACAAAAAACACAACAAACCAAAAATTTTGGTTGTAAACAAAATTGATGATACAACATTTGAAAGATTGTATCCACAGTTGGATATATTGACAAAAAATAGTGAAATAAAAGAAATCTTGCCACTGTCAGCATTAAGGGGTACCAACTGTGATATATTGATTTCAAACATCAAAGAAGTGCTCCCTGCATATGATTACAAGATGCAATTTTATCCAACCGAACAGTTTACCGACAAAAGTGAAAAATTTTTATGCGCAGAGATAATACGAGAAAAAGCATTATATTTATATGATGAAGAGATACCCCATGGGTTAGCAGTTGTTATCAATTCTTTTGTAGAGAATGAAAAGTTAACCAAAATCAGCGCAGATATTATATGTGAAAAAGAATCTCACAAAAAGATTTTGCTGGGTCAGAATGGTGACAAAATCAAAAAACTTTCATCAACATCTCGCATAGAAATAGAAAAATTATTGGGCAAAAAAGTGTATTTAGAAATTTTTGTCAAAGTACGCGATTCATGGCGACTTAACGAAAATCTTTTGAAAGACTTAGGATATCAAATACAGGAATAAACTTCAATTTGTTGCATAACGACTAAGAAAAATCATATAATATAATAAGGAGAAATTAATGGACGATCGAATTTTTAGCAAACTCAACCTAAGCTCTTGTAATGTTTCTCCTGATGGAGATATGGAAGTTCAACTTATTGATAGTAGCGTGTTGTTTAGAAAACTATTTTTTCTCGAAGGCAAAATTGGTCTATACAATTTGTCAAAAATGCTTGAAGAAGACAATTTAAAGGCACTAGAAAACCAAGTTGAACAAGATATTGCAAATGGCATCATTTCTTCAAATAAAGATGAATTAAATTTAGAAACGTAATATTATGAATACAAAAGTAAAAGCAATTATTTTGGGTACAAAAGACTATGGCGAAGCGGACAAGCTAGCGTCCGTTTTTTGTTATGAACTCGGTATTATAACAATTAAATTTAGTGGAGTAAAAAAAGCAAATTCAAAATACAAAAATGTGTGTCAACCATTTTGTCTATGTGAACTAGATTTAGCCCAAAAATCAAACTATTTTACAGTCACGCAAGCATACATTATCGACAACCATTTTGGTTTAGTGACTGACTATGACAAGACAGTATGTGCATATATAGTAAGTGACATTTTGCTATCTATTGTTCCCAAAGCAAAGGTGGAAAGCGAACTTTTTGCATTAACAATAAAAGCAATAGATTTTATAGAAAAAAACAGTGCATTTATTGGTTTAAAAAACTTTATTTTAACATTTATAGATTTACAGGGAGTTGGTTTGGACCTTAATCTATCTTCAAAATACAAATATTTAGATAAAGAAGAAGGCAATTTTGTAAACGTAAAAAATATAAACTGCACCCAAATTGACAACTCCGTTTACAACTTTTTGCAAGGCAGCGATGAGGTTTCACGTAGAGTAATGATATCCGCTTGTAAACTGTTAAATATGTGTTTGACTATCAAATTTGATTATGAAATAAAGTCCTTTTCCCTTTTAAAATAATTTTATGACAAAAGTAAACATTACTTGCAAAATGTTTGCTTTTTTTATGGCAAAACTATATTATAAAAAAGTCTATAAAGGAGATAAAAATGGCAAAAAAATATGTTTACTTATTTAGTGAAGGCAATGCAGACATGCGTAATATTCTTGGAGGCAAAGGCGCCAATTTGGCAGAAATGACCAATATAGGCTTACCAGTTCCGCATGGTTTTACCATTTCGACAGAGGCTTGCACACAGTATTATTCAGATAATAAATGCATTAATGAAGAAATTCAAAATCAAATATTTGAAGCTTTATCAAAAATTGAAAAACAACAAAACAAAAAATTTGGCGACAACACCAACCCGTACTTAGTAAGCGTTCGCAGTGGCGCTAGAGTAAGTATGCCAGGTATGATGGATACTATCCTTAATCTAGGTTTGAACGATGTTGCAGTCGAAGGCTTAGCAAAAAAGACCAATAACCCACGATTTGCTTATGATTCTTACCGTAGGTTTATTCAAATGTTTTCAGACGTTGTTATGGGCGTAGAAAAATCAACATTCGAAAAAATAATTGACGATGTAAAAACAAAAAAACATATTGTTTCGGATTTGGAACTTACAACAGATGATATAAAAAACTTGATACAACAATACAAAAAAGTATATTTTGAACACATAAACGAAGATTTTCCACAAGATCCAAAAATCCAACTTATGTACGCAGTAAAAGCAGTATTTGACTCTTGGGACAATTCTCGTGCGGTAGTGTACCGACGTATGAATGATATACCAGCTGAGTGGGGTACAGCAGTCAATATTCAATCAATGGTATTTGGAAATATGGGTGAAACATCTGGTACGGGTGTTGCCTTTACACGTAACCCATCTACAGGCGAAAAAGCCTTGTACGGTGAGTACTTGATGAATGCACAAGGCGAAGATGTCGTTGCAGGCGTTCGAACACCTATGCCAATAAGCCAATTAAAAAATCAAAATCCAAAATTATACGACCAATTTGTAGAAATTGCTTACAATCTTGAAAAACATTATAAAGATATGCAAGATATGGAGTTTACCATTGAAGAAGGCAAGCTATACATGTTGCAAACACGTAACGGCAAACGTACCGCTCAAGCAAGTTTACAAGTAGCGGTAGATTTGGTTAATGAGGGAATGCTTACTGAGAAAGAAGCACTCATGAAAATTGAGCCCAAATCATTAGATGCTTTGTTGCATCCAACATTCAAACCTTCCGCTTTAAAAGCAGCAACCAAAATTGCAACCGGTTTGCCAGCATCTCCAGGTGCAGGTTATGGAAAGATATCGTTTTCTGCTGAGGATGCAAAAGTCAGAACGCAAAACAAAGAAAAGGTCATTTTGGTACGTTTGGAAACAAGCCCAGAAGACATTGAAGGTATGTATTCTGCACAAGGCATCGTTACTGCACGTGGTGGCATGACTTCGCACGCAGCCGTAGTTGCACGTGGTATGGGCAGAACTTGTGTAGCAGGTGTACCCGGTTTGATAGTTGACGCAGACAAAAAATTATTGATAATTAACGGTAAACAATACACTGAAAAAGACAGCATTTCAATAGATGGTAGCACTGGACATATTTATGATGGAGAGGTGGCTACTGAGCCAGCGAGTTTGACAGGTAATTTTGCAACAATAATGAGTTGGGCGGACAAATATAGAAAGTTACACATCCACACAAATGCTGATACTCCAAAAGATGCCGAACAAGCTGTTAAATTTGGTGCTGAAGGCATTGGCTTGTGTCGTACTGAACACATGTTCTTTGATAGTGACAGAATTATGGCAATGAGAGAAATGATTGTATCAACGACAGAGGAAGAAAGACAAGTCGCTCTTGACAAATTGTTACCAATGCAAAAATCCGATTTTAAAGGACTATTTTATGCAATGAAAGAAATGCCAGTTACAATCAGATTTTTGGACCCACCTTTACACGAATTTTTGCCTCATACAGTTGATGAAATGAATATTTTGGCAAACCAAATGAATGTAAAATATGAAACAATCAAAAATACTGTTGACAGATTGCATGAATTTAACCCAATGTTAGGTCATAGAGGTTGTCGATTGTCAATCACATATCCCGAAATTGCACGCATGCAAACTAGGGCAGTCATTGAAGCCGCAATCGAAGTAGCAAATGAAAAGGGATACAAAGTGCACCCAGAGATAATGATACCTTTGGTTGGCGACTTAAAAGAATTTAAGTACGTAAAAAATATTGTAAAATCTGTTGCAGACAAAATTATTTTTGATAGCAAATCTGATATAAAATACAAAGTTGGAACTATGATTGAGATTCCACGTGCAGCACTTTTGGCAGACGAAATTGCACAAGAAGCAGAATTCTTCTCAGTTGGCACAAACGATTTGACACAAATGACATTTGGTTTTTCTCGCGATGATGCAGGTGCCTTTTTGGGTAATTATTATGACAAAAAGATTTTTGAACAAGACCCATTCCAAAAACTAGATACCAAAGGTGTAGGCAAATTGATTGAAATGGCAGTCTCATTAGGCCGCAAAGAAAGACCAAATTTACCAGTTGGTATTTGTGGAGAACACGGGGGCGATCCATATAGTATAAGTTTCTGTCATAATGCAGGATTAACCTATGTTTCATGCTCACCATATCGCGTGCCTATTGCAAGATTGGCAGCTGCGCAAGCAAGTATAAAATCAAAATAAATAAAAGAGCGATTTATATCGCTTTTTTTATTCCAATAGCAAAAAAATTAATTATCACAAAAATATCGTATTTGTTAGGAGTTTTGTGTAGAATTGTTGTATAAATATGTGTAGAACATTATTTAAGGATTCAAATGAAAAGTACTGGATTTACGAGTGATTTTATTGAGCAGTTAAAATACAAAAATGATATTGTAAGCACTCTCTCAAAATATATTTCGCTCAAACGTATGGGAAATAATTATTGGGCATGTTGTCCGTTTCATAATGAAAAAACACCATCTTTTTGCATAAAAGAGGATGGCCAGTTTTATCATTGTTTTGGTTGTGGAGAGAGTGGTGATGTAATAAAATTTGTCCAAAAATATGAAAACGTTGACTTTGTTACGGCAGTTTCTATGCTCGCAAAAAGTGCAGGTATGGAGATGCCCAACATTGCCGACAGTGAAGAGTTACAAAAAAAGAAAAAACAGCGTGACAAAATGCTTGATATACTCAAAGATACTAACGAATTCTATTTAGATTACTACAAAAGTGAAAAATCAAAAATTTATCAAGATTATGTTACTCAGAGAAAAATAGGCTCCGATGAGGTAGAAGCGTTCAAAATAGGCGCTTCACCCGATTACAATTCTTTAATAAAATTTTTGCGAAAGAAAGGATATTCCGATGAGGATATGATACTGAGCGGAGTAGCAGGACAAAACGATACTGGAATTTATGACAATCAAGGAACGCGTTTGACTTTCCCAATTATGAATGGATACGGAGATATTGTTGGTTTTACTGCAAGAGACATCAGTGGGACAAGTCATGCAAAATACAAAAATACTCCTCAAACAACATTGTTTAACAAAAGCCAAATAATTTACGGGTTACATAATTTACGTGAACAAAAAAAAGCAGGCGAATTAAAGTTTGTTATCATAGTTGAAGGTCAGATAGATGTAATTGCTTGTTATGGAAAAGGATACAAAAATACTGTTGCTTGTATGGGTACTGCTTTAACTACACATCATGCACGAGAGTTACATAGACTATGTGAAAACGTTGTTTTGTGTTTAGATAATGATTCAGCGGGGAAAAATGCTACATATAAAGCAATTGAAATACTAAGAGAAGAAAAACTAAATGTGAAAGTTTGTCGTTTATACGAAGCAAAAGACCCAGACGAATTTATCAAAAAATTTGGACAAAAGGCATTTGAAGTTACACTTGAAAACTCTGTTTCTGGCATTGATTTTATTTTGGCTGATTTGCTGAAAAACTATGACTTAACAAAGAATGATGACAAAACTAAATATGTTAGTGAAGCATTATCCTTTATTTCAAACGTAGATTCGCCAGCTGAACAAGAGATATATTTATCTACTTTGCGTGACACGGTCAATATGCCTATTGACATTTTAAGGGCAAGTATGAAAAATAAAGCAGTCAATTTTATTACCTCAAAACCAACGTCGGAAAATTTAAGTGAGTATGCTTTTTCCAATCAAATTCAAAATGCAAAAATTTTTGTTTTGGCTAGCATTTTATACAACAAACCATATGCAAACATTAATGATGTGAAAGAATATTTTTATGAAGAAAATGAAATTACTGAACTTTATAATTATTTGAGAGACAAAAAGCAAAACAGCAAAAATATCGTTATTACCAATTTATTTGACGAATTTATGATTGAAAAAAACAGCGATTTGAACAAAATCATTAATTACAATTTTGAATTGCTTAATATTGTGGAAAAAGAATATTATGCAGGTTGCTTAAAAACACTTAAAATTGATAATCTCAATAAACAAAAAAATGAATTAAAAGATAAACTAAAAACTGCAAAAGATAATGCGCAGATATTTGAATATTTATCTGAGATAAAAAATATTGATAGTGAGATATTAAAGGAGCGTTTATGAATTTTGAAATAGACAAATCTGATCAACTCTACAAATATCTCCAAAATATTGGTGTATCAGAAGAACAAATCGAAGATGAGTACAAAACATTTGCCACAAGTGGACTTGCAAAAATTAGCGATATAAAAAAAGCACTAGCAGATGAAGTTTATGGCAATTTTGGGGAAGAAATTGATGAACAAATACTCGAAAGCCTTTTACCTTATTATCTAGACATAAAAAATATAGAAGCTGTAAAACAAAATGAACTTAAAGAGATGTTACAAAAGTATTTTGAAACAAAAAGCGATGAGTTAGCAAAAACCATTATTTCAAGTCAATTAACTAAGGTAATTGCTATTGCGTATCATTTTAAAATAAAAAATCCTGATTTGATAATTGAAGATTTAATTCAGGTAGGAAATATTGGTTTGATAACTGCTTTAAAAAAGTACAACCCATATACAAAGCTAAATTTTGATGATTACATTGCATATTGGGTTAGAAATGAAATAATTAACGAATTTTTAACAGAAGATAGGGGATAAAATGAATAAAGTACAGGAAACTAGCAATAAATTATTGCAATTATTAAAAGACAAAGGTGCCCGAACTATCACAGAAGATAGTTTGTGTTTGGCATTAGTAAAATTTGATTTAGAAACAGAAGATATTGAAAAGGTCAAAAAGACTTTGACAGATGCCGGCATAGAGATTACCAATCCGATTTCAGACAAAGTAGTTGATGACAAAGAATTAGAAAATATTATCAATCAAATTAACGTGAATGACCCAGTCAAAATGTATCTAAAAGACATTGGCAAAGTTCCATTACTATCAAGTGATGAAGAAAAAGAATTAGCACGTTTACTTACAGAAGAAAATAGCGAGTATGCGCGTGAAAGGTTGTGTGAATCCAATTTGCGTTTAGTTGTAAGCATTGCAAAAAAATATCAAAACAAATACAATATGCAATTTCTTGACTTAATTCAAGAAGGCAATATAGGTTTGATGAAAGCTGTTGAAAAATTTGACTATACAAAAGGTTTTAGATTTTCAACTTATGCTACTTGGTGGATACGACAGAGCATTACACGTGCCATTTCTGATCAAGCTAGGACAATAAGAGTCCCAGTCCATATGGTAGAAACGATATATAAGCAAAATAGGGTAAGTAGACAATTATTGCAGGAATTAGGTCGTGATCCTACTATAGATGAGATAGCTGAAAGAATGGGTGTTACAGTAGAAAAAGTTATGGAAGTGCAACGTATAGCTATTGATCCAATTTCGCTTGAAAGCAAAATTGGAGACGAAGATGATAGTAAAATTGGTGATTTTATCGCAGACGAAAGTTCACTTTCTCCTCATGATGTTACTATGAGAAATATGTTACGTGAGCAGTTGATGTCCGTTCTAGAATCATTGACCCCACGTGAACAAAAGGTTATTCGTTTGCGTTACGGTTTGGATGATTCTCATCCTCGTACACTTGAAGAAGTAGGAAGAGAATTTAGTGTAACACGTGAACGTATAAGACAAATTGAAGCAAAGGCACTTAGAAAATTACGTTCACCATCAAAATTGAAGAAACTTAGAGATGATGACGACGATATAGGAGAAAAGGGGTAATATATGAATAATATTTTTAAAATACAAGAGATTGATGGCGAAATTATCAAATTAAAACGCAGTATCAACAATAGCATCGAAAATAAACAACTTAATATGCTTTCTGATATTATGCGAGAGGGAAAATCTTTTATCAAACAAACTGAAAACAGTGCAGAACAATTATTAAAGGAATTTAATGAGTTAAAAAGAGATTATGAAAAACAGTTTGGCAATTCTGAAATTACATTAAAACAAAAAATCGAAAATACTTCAATTGATAATATTCATAATTTAATTGTTGATACCAATGGTCTTGCAGGTAATTTTGCAGAAATGGAACAAATGTCAAAAAATCTTAATGAAAGAATACAGCGACTATTGAATGATTACAAATCTGCAATGACAAAATTGAAAATTACAAAAGAAAAATACAATTTTTTAAAAGAAAAAGTTTCAAAACTTGAACAAGGAGTGCAACCACAAGTAGAAAAGTTTAAAGAACAGATTGCTGTTTTGGCAAAAGATGCTGACCCTGAAATGTATGAAATATACAAAAAATTAAGACAAGACAATGTATATCCTGTTTTTGTTAGATTAGAAAACAATCGTTGCGGTGGCTGTAAAATGGAAATGTCTTTGAATTTTATAGAAAAGTTAAAAGGCAAAAAAATGTTACATTGCGAAGAATGTCGTAGAATTATTATCAATGATAGTAAATAACAAAGAATTGAATAGAATATACTAATGAAATCTTTGAATATTAAAAACTCTATTGAAAAGAGTATTGTAGAAAAAGCAAAAAATTTGTATCAAAATGGTTACTCGTTTGATGCTTTTTTTGTTGTTACTCAATATTTAAGTAACATTGATTTTGATAGCGCGGAATTATTGAAAGTTTATCAAGAGTTTTTTTATGAAACTATAAGTTATAGAAATCTTATTCAATCCACTATTTATTTATTGGACAAATCAAACAAAGAACCCATAGTTACCACAAAACTGTTGGCAAATATGATTTTTGCATTAAACGAAGTAAGGGATGATTTTAGTGCTAGATATTATCTCCAATTTTATGGGCTAATGTCTAGTTTTAAAAAGTTTGAAAAAGAATTATCAAAAAATGATCCAAAATACACCAGTTATATTTTTCCCAAAAGATTAAGCAAAGAAGAAAAAAGCAATGCAGAACAATACAGAATATTGCTAGGTTTCTTAAAAGAAAAAAAGTATGACATTATTACACAATTTGACGTCGGTATAAGTTCAAAAAGTATTTTTTATGTCGATGCTTGGACAATCGTATGTCAAGCATATTTTGAACTAGGTGACTTAAAAAAAGCAACTATCATATGCAAACAAATCTACAAAGAGAGCAGTGATAAAGAAGATGAAATACTTATTACGTTGATTGACTTATACAAAAAGCAAAACGATAATTCGGGATTCAATTTTTATATCAACAAGTTATATAACTATGTCCAAAAAAACAAAATTCAAGACAAATCAATGGATTACATATATTCGCTTTTGATTAGCAACAAATTACATGAATGGCTATATAAATTTTCAGATTCATTTTTAAAATCATCACCATACGAAATGTCACATTTATTTATTAATGCAGTAAGCAAGTTTAATATTGGCAAAAAAGAGGCCGCAGTTCAAGACTTTGAAATTTTAAGTGAATTAGACAAAATTTCTTATATACCATATTTTATTTTACAAGACGCAAAAGAAAATACCCCAACAGAAATATCATACAAATATGTTATACCAGAAAACAAAGAAAATGAAATTTCCTATTCGTTTAATCGCTTTTTGGCCAAAAAAGAATGTGATGATAGAATTGCACGCAGATATTTGATTCAAACCAAAAACTTCATACAAATATATAGTTATTGCTTATATTTTGCAACTTTAAACGAAATAATCATAACTTTACAGTTAAACAACAAAAGGTTATACAAAAAACTTAAAACATCTCTTTTGGACATTAGAGTAGCCACTGTGCAAAAAGTTAAAATATTACGTGCTTTTTATTCATATACAAATAAAATTTTGGATTATGGCTTTTCATACAAAAACATTTACACAAACATAAAATTATTGCCAAAATCATTTTTTGAAAAATATGGTTTGATACTAGAAAAAGCATATTTTGAATTCGTAGAATATTTTACCTGTTCAGGCAAATTATTGCCATTTATATCTCAAATCTTAAACTTCGTATTTTATTTTATGGTAAATAATGTAGATTCAAAAAATATAGCGTGTTTAGACAACATAAACTGTATAAGAGCTTTAGTGTTAAGATTGTATATTTTAATCTTGTGCAATGACGTTAATTTTGTAATTACTCAGTATAATGATATAGGGCACGAAACATACAAAAGTTTTGATACATACGCAAAATATTTTAATTTTGAAATAATCAACAATACTTTGTATTACAAAAACAAGCCGCTAGATATTTTAAAACTGTACACAGAGTATGCTGATGAAAAGGAGTAGCCGTGAATTTGAAAAACAGAAAGCCCGCATTCTTTTGGTCATATAGCTTTTTAATAATAGGTTCTGTAATAGGAGCAGGATTTGCCTCAGGAAAAGAAATAGAGCATTTTTTTAGTCGGTTTGGGTGGGGCAGTCTGACAGGATGTATCATATTTGGGATTATTTTGTTTTGGGTTACGGACAGTGTATTCAAAACAACAAACCATTACAAAATTCCTGACTTAAAGTCATTTAACAAATTGATTTTTAAAGATTTTGTTATCGTAGTCGACATTATATTGCTTATCGTTTTTGCAATAGCAAGTTCGGGTATGCTAGCAGGTTGCACATCTTTGTATGTTGATATTATAAAAACAAATATGCCGATTATTTCAATTATTACGTGCGTTGCAACATATTTTATAATTTTGGGTGGCATTGATAGAATTATCAAAGTATCCAATTTCTTTGTTCCGTTTTTGATTCTGATATTTTTGATAAACATAGTTGTATTAATTTTTGTCGGAGAAAAAAGTGGTAGTATCTCGACATTGAATTTTTCCAATGTTTCTCTTGGTGCGTTTTTTGGGCTGTTATTTACTTGTAGTAACATTTTGCCTGCTTATGGTGTTTTGGTTGTCGCTGGCAAAAATAATAAATCAAAAAAAATACCAATATTTATTTCAATAGTAATATGTTTTTTTATAATTATTACTACTTTCGTTTTAAGCAAATCCATCACTGGAGACGTTGACCTTCCCTTGCTTTTGTTAAGCAAAAATATTGGCATTTCATTTTATTATGTTTATGCAGTCGGACTGTTTTTGGCATTGATTACTACATTCATTATTGGAGTATACAATATAAGCGTTTTGACTCAAAATATGATAAAAAACAAATACATTCGTAATGCAATTATTATTGTAATTATGTTTTCTATTTCTTTGATTGGTTTTGGGAATATCGTCAAATTTATGTATCCCGTTGCAGGTGCGCTCGGCATAATTTATACAGGTGTTTTTCTAATCGAATATTATAAAATGAAAAAAAAATGATAAAATAAATAATCTTATAAATTAATAAATATTAATGAAATATTTAAAATAATAGATATTTTTATTATTTTTAACAAAAAAACAATGTTTTTAATTGTAAAACATATTTTTGTATATTTTTTTATAATATTTTACATTTTTATTTATTTTAATTAAATAATTATTTGTTTCTTCAAAAGGAACATTAAACAATGATTTTCCATCACTTGAATACCGAGAATTATTTAGCCATGAACGCACAATAGTTTCTCCGGCATTATATGAACACAAAACTGTTTGTGTGTTTTCGAATTTGTTGTAAAGATACTTCAAGTATAGACAACCGATTTTGATGTTATACTCAGGTTCAATCAGTTTATTTTCATCAAAGATTATTCCGTTCAATTCACAAACGTATTGACAAGTCGAGGGCATAATTTGCATAAGGCCTTTTGCTCCCGCGTTTGAAACAGCATCTTTTTTGTAATGTGATTCTACATTAATCAAGCTTGCTATTAGTGACATAGAAAGATTGTTTTTTATGCTTTCCACCGCTATTATATCTTTGTACTTTACTGGATATGTTATTGAGTAAAAAGCATATACACTTAATACAAAAATGTATATACTCATTATTATTGTAATTACAATTTTTTTTTGCATTACATATATTGTATGTTTTTCTATCAAAATTTATTGAGATTATTTTACAAACGCGATGCTATCTTTCCCAAATTTTTTTCTCAAATTATCTATTGCAATACCTAAGGTATCTTGTTTTGAACCGTATTCTTTTGAAAAAAAATTTAATTGATGTGGTTCATTTTTATAAATAAAATTGTTACATTTTACTCGCAATGCGCGTATAGGTTCAAACCTTCCTTTTGTCAGTGAATTAAAAATCTTTAAAGCATACTGACTTATGCTTTCACAAGAGCAAAACGGAATAGAGTATGTGTCTTGAGCTCCAAGATATGTAAAATCAGCAAATTTTATTGTAAGAGAAATGGTTGTTGCCAAAAACTCGTGCTTTCTCATTCGACCTGAAACCATATCACTCAAATAATATATTAATTGTTCTATCTCATCAAAATTGGTCAAATCTTTTGGAGTAGTCAACCCATTCCCGATACTTTTTGCATTTTTGTCATCATATTCTGCGACATTATCGTCATCTATTCCCAATAGAGAATTATAGAGTTTTACACCACATACACCAAATTGTGATTTTAACAGTTTGATATCGTAATTGGTCAAATCATAGGGAGTAAATATATTCATACGATTTAGGTGAGACAGTGTCTTTCTTCCCACCATCATAATGTCGCCCAAAGATATGTTTCTCATTATGGTAGAATAATTGTTCTCGTCTATTACAGTAATGCCCCTAGGTTTTTTCATATCACTTCCCAATTTTGACAGAGTTTTTGAAAACGATACCCCTATCGAAATTGTAAGACCTAGTTGTTCATAGATATCATCCTGTATCATTTTTGCCAAATTATATGCATCGCCACCAAAAAAACTTAAACTCTCTGTCACATCTAGCCAAGACTCATCAATACCAAACTTTTCTATTTTGTCAGTGTATTTGCTGTATATTTCATTTGCTCTATGCGAGTATTCCTCGTATAATTCAAACTTTGGAGCAACACAGATTAATGTGGGACATTTTTGCTTTGCTTCCCATAGAACGTCGCCAGTTTTTACTCCATAAGCCCTTGCCAGATAATTTTTTGCCAAAATTATTCCGCTTCTTTTTAAAGGATTACCGGAAACCGCTAAGGGATAATGTGATGTAGAAGGATTATTTTTGCACTCAACAGAAGCATAAAAATTGTTCATATCACAATGCAAGATTGTTTTTTTCATAATTTTACCCCTTTTATTTGATTTTTTAACCGTATTTGTATTATACTACAAATAAGAAATGATATCAAACATTTGTTCGATAATGTTCGATAAAAATACAAAAATGTTCGATAAGGAAAAAGCGTATGTATATATTCAAAAATGCCAAAGTTCTTACAGTAACAAATGACAAAATTGAAAATTTGCAAGTAGAAGTTGAAAATGATATTATTGTTTACGTTGGCAAAGAAAGAGAAACCAAAGGTGAAATAATTGACTGCAAATCAAAATTATTGATGCCTGGATTGGTTAATGCACACGCACATAGTGCTATGGTGTTTTTGAGAGGATTTTGCAACGACTTGACACATAATGATGAGCAAAACAATAAAAACACGATGTTAGATTGGCTTGGACAGGTGCAGGAAAAAGAAAAAGAGTTGACAGAACAGGATATATACAAATACACAAAAATTGCATGCAAACAGTACATACGAAACGGCATCACAACAGTATGCGACATGTATTTTGAACCAAAATCAATATTAAAGGCATTTAATGAAGAAGGTTTAAGGTGTAAAGTTGCTTTGGGGGCAAAACTTAACACACAAAATAGTTTATATGAACAATTGAACAAAGAGTATTGTTCTGTAAAAGAAAATTCTGTTGGATATGTTCATGCAATATACGACGTTGATGAAGTTGGAATTTCTGATACTTTAAAATTTTGTAAAGAAAAAGACCTGTTACTAACAATGCACCTATCTGAAAGTTTGCAGGGGGTGGGCGAGTGCGATAAAGAATATCAAATGACTCCAGTTGCTTTTTGTGAAAAATTGGGATGTTTTGATAGACCATGCCTAGCGGCGCATTGTGTACATCTTGACAAAAATGATTTTGATATTTTAGCAAATAATCAAGTTAATGTTGTAACTTGTCCTTCAAGCAATAGTAATTTGGCAAGCGGGATAGCACCAATTTACGCATTAAGCAAAAGGGGTGTCAATATATGTTTAGGAACTGATGGCGCTTCAAGCAGCGGTATTCTGGATATATTCAGAGAAATGCATCTGGTTAATATTTTACAGAAATTATATGTTGGGGAAAACAAACTATTTTTTCCGATAGATATCATTAAAATGGCAACAATCAATGGTGCCAAAGCTCTTGGATATGATAATATAGGACTTATTAAAAAAGGATACAAAGCAGATATAATTTTGTTAGACATATCAAGCGAAAAGTTTTATCCATATAGTGCCATTGATGTTGGCTTGATAAACACAGCAGTTGGTCAAGATGTAGTTTTGACTATGTGCAACGGTAAGATTTTATACAGAAACAATATATAAAAGGTGAATTATGATAAGATTTATTAATTGCAAATTTATAAAGAGCGCAAGTAAAAAAGAAGAATTTTTACAAGATAATGTTCCTCAGGTAGCCATAGTCGGTCGTAGTAACGTTGGCAAAAGTTCTATAATCAATATGCTTGCCAATAATTCTAAACTTGCAAAGACATCGTCAACTCCAGGACGAACACGTCTTGTAAACTATTTTGATATTAACAAACAATTTTATTTAGTAGATTTGCCCGGCTATGGATTTGCACAAGCGGCAAAAAACGTCAAGGAGCAATGGGATTTTACTCTTGACGAATACTTTGAATTTTCTACAAATTTGAAACTTGTTTTTGTTTTACTTGATAGTAGGAGAATGCCAAGCGAATTGGATGTCTTAATGATCAATTATTTGGTAGACAAAGGTATTCCTTATGTTTTAGTTTTGACCAAAACTGATAAATTGAGCAAATCGGAATTATCTGAAAATATAAATAATATCTCAAAAATAATTCGTCACAACAAAGAACTATTTGTTATAACTAGCGCAAGCCAAAGACAAGGCATTAATGAAATCGCCAAAACTATTGAAAAATATTTATAAAAACTTACCTAGTTTCAGGTGGACTGACGGCAGTTGGAAAAATCGGTAATTCGAATATGCCAGGGCATACATCATCACCAGCGTAAGGTGTACAAGGTGGCATTGGACAATAACCATAAGAAGGCACTAAAATATCCACATCTGCTACAATTTTTATTATAACTGACACGCATGCTGTTAATTGAAAGTTATTTCCTTCAACATATGTACCAATGGTGGCAATAAAGCTTGCAAAAGCATCTACAACAAAAGGTACCAAAGCTGGTTGTGGCACGTATAGAACAACATCTTCTGTAACTAAAACTGTCGAATCAGCGGTTCCTGGTACATTATTTGCATCAGTATAATTAATACGTATTGGAATTAGGACCTCTGCCTGAACTCTAGCAAAATTGGGTCTATCATCAAATCGAGTTATGACGACATTTTGAACTGTGGGTTTTACATTTGTTGAACTAGCGCTTATAAATGTTAAGGGAAAAACTGGTGCAAGAGGGTTGTAATTTGATGCAACAAAAGTTAAATCATCGTATTGACATTGATTAATGCAAGAGTCGAATACTTTTCTAACTTGAATACAAACCCTTTCACACAAACCATTTAGAATATTTCCATTAACAGCACTGCCGGGAAAAATGCCAGGTCGTGCCCCAGAATAAAATGACATAGTTACCTCCTTCGTTCATTTTATATATGATTATTTCAAGCATTGTGTTATTGATACGTAGTGGATAATTTTTAAAAACAAAAATTAATTGATTATTTGAAAGTAATAATATATACTATTTATATGAAAGTTTTTGCAATATCTGACCTACATTTGTGTCAAAATAATTCCAAACCAATGAATATATTCGGTCCCGTATGGGATAATTATTTGGACAAAATAATTTTGAGCTGGAACGAAAAAGTAAATGAAGAAGATGTTGTCATATTGGCAGGTGATTACAGCTGGGCAATGAAGCTGG
>JAQVLJ010000048.1:393-5772 GCA_028704215.1 Clostridia bacterium | reverse complement strand
TGTCGTTTTCAGACAAATTGTAGTATACAAAATATTAATTGATTTGGCAAGATATTTTTAGAAAAAAGTTTCTTTATTCTAATATATTTTGATAGGTTATACAATACATAGTAGTTTTTGAAGTTCATAATAATAAAATATACTTTTTTACTTAGATATTGGCAGATTGTATACTGATAAATTTATCTTATTAAATTAAATTTATTAAATCAAAATAAACAATTTCAATTAGGACAAATAAACACAACATTGAATAATATTGATAGACATCGGTTAAGTTGAATATTTAAAACGTAATTTTTTTTGCTAAATAAAGATGTGTATTACACAAAAATAGTAAACTTATAAAATTTGGGTTGTCTAAACTTTTTGGCATTGTTTTGTAAAATCATTATTAATTATGGGATTTATTCGGCAGTATCTTGGATGTCGTTAAAGTAAATATTGGTTATTTTGCCACCATCTATATTGATGATTTTGTCCGCCACACAAGCCCAATCTTCGTTGGCAGAGAATATGACCATTGTACATGTCCCGTTTAGTTTTTTCAACGCCTTTTTGATAAAGTTCTTTTCACTTTCAGTTATGCTTGAAGGAAATTCGTAGAAAGCCAAAACTTGACATGTTGTCAATAAAGCCCTAGCAACAGACAAAAGGTATTTTTGACCAGTTGTGAGTAAAGACACGTCTGATTTGTATTTTTGTGGCAACTTGCTAATTATAGCGTGCAAGCCCAAAGTAACGCACACATGGTAAATGTTGTATTCGCTTTTATCAACCATTTTTAGATTTTTTAATATGCTACCAGAATACATAAAAGGCTTGCTTGTAACGTGGTTAAAGTTTTTTAAATAAGTATTGTTGTTATATTCAAAAATATTTTCACCACTAAGGTAAACATTGCCAGTTGTAGGTCGAATATCTCTATTCAAAATCCTAAATATAGTACGTTTGCCACTTAGTCGCTTACCACAAATAAGAGTAGTTTCGTTTTCACGAATAAACAAACTGATGTTTCGTATTTCTGGATTATCGCCGCCTTTTGCTCTATAAGAGACTTTATCAAAATGAATAACACCATTAATCATATCTTCGGCATTTTCACCAAAAGCCAATTTTTTCTTTTCTGTAAACGAAAGCACTGAGCGTATTCTATTGGTGGCAATATTTGCCTCTTTTAATTGTGGTAAAATTGTAAACGCTTCATTCGCAATCTCGACTGCAGAAAGCAGGTAGGGTACCAAAATCAAGTATTCTGTCAAACTCAACGAACCTTTGCTTACAATCAAAATCATCAGTAGGGCAACGCAGTAAATGACTATTTTGTAAAAAGCCCAATATGTATTGTCTATCTTTGATTGAAATACGTTATTTTTGTGTTTTTCTTTTCCGTATCCTCGTGAATAAGCCTCAAAGTTTGCCAAAATTCTATTTTTTATATTTAAAGTATTTATAGTATCTTTACTATCTATGTATTGAGAAAAGCTTGTAAATAAGCGGTCGTTACTTTCCTTCAATCTTTTGACAACTAAGGACTTTCTTTCATGAATGTAATTAAGTATAAAATAATTGATAACGTTGACAAAAATTGCGACAAATCCTATGTATATATTGATAAAAAATATAACAACAATTGTGATTAAGACCCTAACAAAACGTGCCAACCTTCCTGCCAAAATATCTGCGAAAGTACTTACAAAATAAGTATCATTTCCCACAATGTTGATAAGTTTTTCTTTGCTAATCTTTTTGAAATTACTTGGTGACGCTTTCAATACTGCTTCCAAAACTTGATCCTGTAATTTGAGATAGATTGGATTTATCAATCTAGACATCAAGTGGTAGTTGATAGTAAAAGAAGCGGCAGAAAGTATTATCAGTACCACTTCTATGCTTAGATTAGTTACAGCCATCAGATATTCTTGTGCATACAAATTAGTAATTGCTCTAGCGGCAAATATTGGCGATAACAATAAGAATATGTAACGCATAAAAACAGTTGAAAATTGAATGGCCATAAACATTTTACTTGGCTTGGTCAACGAATGCCAGTTTTTTATCATTTTTATATTACTACTCATAAAAATATCCCACTTAAATCAATATAAACAAGCGTATATAAAATTAAACAAAAAGTCAAAAGAAATGTATAAAAAAGAATAAAAATGTCTAAAAATATATTAATATAAAATAATTATTATAAATATGTAAAATAATGTCAAAAAGAATTATAAAATATATAAAAAAATACTTAAATAATTGTTTGTGTTAATTTAGAAATTTTGTTAATATTATGCGAGGAGTTTTTTATGAAATTTATAGATTTACTAAACATTTTTATGAGAAGTCGTGACAGAAATAGAAAATATAAGGAACTTAAAAACGATCCGGAACGAGCACCAAAGGTAGTTCGATATGGCGTTTCTGCAATAATTTTGGACGTTATTGCGATAGCATTGGTAGTACTTTGTCTATTTACTTTTGAAACAATAACGAGCGCTTTGTTGACCAACGCAGGCGTGGTTGTGATTGTGACCGCATTAATATGGTTTGTTGCTTTAAGCGTTTTGATTATTTTGCCTGTTGGCTTAATTATTAGTGCTTTGATTAGTAGCATTTATCAACTCAAAATGAACAAAAAAGCGATTGGCTGGATTGCTTTAGTTTTGACAATTTTGACTTTGGGCGGATCAATATTTTTCTTTTTATCATTAATTTAAAAATAAAAAAAAGAACTTATTATTTTTTAATTAAAATTAAGTTCTTTTTTGTTACTTATTTTGTAAACTTTACAAAACTATTTTTGCCCTTTTGCAAGGTAGGCTCATTTAAAATATCATAAATTGCATACGTATCAGTTACCGATACACCATCTACTTTTACTCCATTACCCAACACTAATTGTCGCGCTTGGGAGTTGGATGTTGCAAAGCCTGACACAACAAGCATTTCTATAATAGACATTTTATTTTGTTCGCATTTTAATGTCTTAATAATTTGTGGAATTGAACCTTGTGCTATTTCCAAATATCTTTTTTGCGCCTGTTCGATTGCGTCAGCACCATGATACAATCTCACTATTTCTTTTGCATATTCAAAATGAGCATTTCGCACATCTGTATTTATCCAAGTCTTATACGCTTTAGCGTCTATATCTGTCGTCAATCTAAAATAACTTTCCAAAAGGTCGTCTGGTACTTTCATACATTTTTCAAACATTGTTTCGCTGGACTCATTTAGTCCAATGTAGTTGTTCAGACTTTTGCTCATCTTTTCTTTGCCATCAAGCCCAACCAGCAATGGAAAGGTGATAACTTCTTGTGCAATTTGGTCGTAATCTCTTTGCAATTCACGTCCTACCAAAAGATTGAAAGTCTGATCAGTGCCACCGATTTCTATATCTGCCTTTATTGCGACTGAATCATATCCTTGCATTAATGGGTACAAAAATTCATGTACAGAAATAGGTATATTTGTTTTGAATCTTTTTGAAAAATCATCTCTTTCTAGCATACGGGCAACGGTATATTTGCTAGATAGTTTGATAATATCAGCAAAATTCATTTTTGATAGCCACTCGCTGTTGTATGCAATAGTAGTTAGTTTTGGGTCAAGTATCTTTGTTACTTGCTTAAAATATGTTTCTCCGCTTTTTCGCGTTTGTTCTAGTGTCAAACTTGGACGAGTCTTGTTTTTTCCTGATGGGTCACCAATCATTGCTGTGTAATCTCCAATGATAAAAACAATTTCGTGTCCCAATTCCTGAAATTTTTTGAATTGACGCAAAGGAACCGAATGTCCCAAATGCAAGTCAGGTCGTGATGGATCACAGCCAAATTTTATGATAAGGCGTTTTCCACTTTTTAGTTTGTCAGAAAGACCCTCAATAGAATGAATTGCGGTTGCTTTTTGCTGCAAATCATCCAAAAATATTTTTATTGATTTTTCATCGCTAATTACTGCCATAATTACTCCTTGTGCATTCATTATACAAACTTTTGTTATAAATGTAAAATATTTGCATTGATAAAAAAAATTGGGAATATTCCCAATTTTGATTTAGTTTTGAGATCGATTTTGGCGTGCTTTGTCTTTTAATCTCATTTCATTGTTTAAAATAGTCTTTCGTATACGCAAACTCTTTGGCGTTGCTTCCAAGTATTCGTCATTATCCAAAAATTCTATGCAATCTTCTATTGACATAATCTTTGGCGGAGCCAGTCTTAGTGCTTCATCAGAAGCAGAACTTCTCATATTTGTAAGATGTTTTTTCTTACATACATTGACAGGAATATCGTCTCCTTTTGGATTTTGACCCACAACCATTCCTTCATATACTTTGGTGTTTGCTCCAATGAACAAATCTCCACGCTCTTGTGCATTAAAAAGACCATAAACGACAGCATCACCAGATTCACAAGCGACCAGAGAACCGAATTCTCTGCGATTGATTGCACCTTTGTAAGGCTGGTATTCAAAGAAAATAGAACTTATTACACCCTCACCACGTGTGTCTGTCAAAAATTCTGATTTAAAACCGAACAATCCGCGTTCTGGAATCAAAAATTCAAGTTTCATACGAGAATTATGTTCGTGCATATTTAATAATTCAGCTTTTCTAGTTGCCATTTTGTTGATAATTGTACCAACACACTCCTTTGGAACGTCAACAAACAATCTGTCGACAGGCTCGAGTGTTTTGCCATTTTCTTCAATAAACAATACCCTTGGCATGCTAACTTGAAATTCATATCCATCACGACGCATATTTTCTATCAAAATGGATAAGTGCATTTCTCCACGTCCACATACTTTGAAACATTCACTAGTTTCTCCATCAGTTACGCTTAAAGACAAGTCCTTTACCGCCTCTTTGTATAATCTTTCTCTCAAATGCCTACTAGTAACAAATTTTCCTTCTTTGCCAGCGAAAGGACTATCATTGACCAAAAAAGTCATTTCTACGGTAGGTTTGTCGATTTTTACAAACTCGATAGGGCTAATATCGTCACGTGAACAAATAGTATCTCCGATCTGACATTCTTCTACACCAGCGATACAAATAATATCTCCAACTGTTGCATCATTTACAGGACTTCGTTTTAATCCCTCAAAAGCAAACAGTTGTTGAATTTTTGCATTTATATTTTTGTCATCGTGATAATTACAAATAGCTATGCTGTCACCAACTTTGCAACGACCTTGTTCAATTTTTCCAACCGCAAGTCTACCAAGGTAGTCGTTGTGTTCGGCAGATGATATTAATATCTTAAAAGGTTTGTTTTCATATCCAACTGGTGCAGGTATGTTTTTTAAAATAGTTTCAAATAGCGGAACCATATCTGTTCCTTCTCCGTTTTCTTCTAATGAACTAGTACC
>JAQVLJ010000048.1:0-383 GCA_028704215.1 Clostridia bacterium | reverse complement strand
AAACGTGCAGAACAGTATACAAAAGGTGAATCAAGTTGTTCATCTGTTGCATCTAGGTCCATTAATAATTCTAATACTTCATCTTTTACTTCTTTTACACGAGCATCAGCACGATCAATTTTGTTAATAACCACTATCACTTTTAAGTTCAATTTAAGTGCTTTTTCTAGCACAAAACGAGTTTGGGGCATAGTACCCTCAAAGGCATCAACTACAAGCAAAACACCGTCTACCATTTTTAGTACACGTTCTACTTCTCCGCCAAAGTCAGCATGTCCGGGAGTGTCCACAACATTGATTTTTACTCCATTATAAATACAACTAGCATTTTTTGCTAGTATAGTTATACCTCTTTCTCTTTCGATTGAGATCGGAAGAGCACA
>JAQVLJ010000047.1 GCA_028704215.1 Clostridia bacterium | reverse complement strand
TATCATACAAGTCTAATTCAAAGAATTGTTGCTCACTTGTGCTATCCAATTCAGCAACAAAAACATTTTCTTCATTGCTTGGTATTGGATTCACTTCAATGGTTTTGACACCTTTTAAAATATCAAAATTCACTGTAAGGTTAGCTTCCAAATCTGAAAAATATCCAAAATCTTGTGTTTCTGAAAGTTTGATATAGTTTTTTAAATTTATTATAGGTTCATCAAAAGATATAGCGCCTGATATGGTATTGTAACGAATATTTAAAGTATCGTTGTTAGAAATAGGTTGTGATACTAACAAATCTCCGTCCTGATAAAATTTTAGATAAACGCCCTTATACATAATCATTAATTGATATTGATTATTACTTGTCAAATCTGCCAATGTAGCAAAAGTATTGTCTGTGTACACGTTGTTTTCCATATGTAAATATTTACTTTCCAAACTAATTGTGTAATTCAAAAAATTTCGCAAACTATCAATTGGCGTTGCTTCGAACTTGAATACTGCCCCATTGGCATTTTTGTAAATATCATACAACTCGTAGTCAACGGCATTGTTTTCAATATTTACAGAAGTGCCATCTACTGTCATAGAAAAATTGTCCACCATGGTTGTAACCACAAAAGGTAGAGTAATACTGACAGGTTCCATAACATCTTCAAAGCCTGCTCGACTAACAATAAATGTTATGTAATAATTTTTTGTACTAGAAGTTTTTTGTACAGCTTTTATACGGAATGAATTGTTATCTAGTTTTTCGATACGCACAACGTTTGGGTCGGAGCTTATTGCTCTAATACTATAATTCGTATCTATGTCGGAGTAAGAATATTCACTTATTTCGCTTTCTTCATCATAGTCTATTAAAGTTTGTCTCAAAACATTAATATCTGCTTCATTGTAATACTCATCAGTTTGTTTTTCACCTTTGTTTGTAAGTAAAATCAAATTTTGTGTCAAAAGTCCATTGTCCCCAGTCCCATGAGTATCGCTTTGTAATATTAATTCTTCTTGTTGCAATATTTTGCAAAACTTCAAAATAATTTCCTTGTCTGCGCTACCATCATTAATATTTTCGGGTGTATAGTCTGTTTCGACCACGCTTGGATAAAAGGTCGCGGAAGAATTGTCTTCTACTTCACTGCTTATAACCAATCTATTATTTTCGTATGTCACGCCTTCTGGCAAGTCGTCCTTTAAAGTCCAGTTAATGATGTCTGTTGTGTCAGCCGGTGTCAGATTCAAAAGATTATTTGAAAATATGTATTGAACATCAGATGCTTTTGGAATGGCAACCAATATTTGAGAATATTTGAGTGAAAAAGACTGTATTCGACTTTGAACAATCAAATTTTTTTCAATTCGTTTTTGGTGATTGTCTTTAAGAGCCACGATTAGTTTTCCACTTCCAGAATTATTTGCTTTCAAAGTTACTGTGGCAACATTGTCACTGTAAGTAATGGACAAATCATCAGCCAATAGTTCTCGCGGCTCACTAAAAACGTCTATTTCGTTAGAAATATTTTTACTTGGATTGGTAATCTTGACTTGTATGCTATCTTGCCCATTTTCATCATCATTCAATACCAATACGATACTGTCTTCTTGGGAAAGAATCTCTAATTCAATTTTGTCAAACGGGCTCTTACATGATGCTAAAAAAAGGCAACTTAGCATAGCCGTAGCAATCATCAAAAATGACAAAACTTTTTTCATACTTCTCCCAAACTTAATTTGTTCATTTTACGCATAAAATATTTATAACAGAAATATATATTATATTATAAAATACGCGCGAGAAAAAATCAAATAGAAAAATCTCATTTTTAAATAATAAAAAATAAATTAAATTAAAAAACAATTATTATTTGCAAATTATTTAAAACATTATTATGAATAAAAGGAATGGTTTTTATGGCAGATAACATCAAAAAAACTGAACAAAAAATATTGCTCATTAATCGTAACAAGTTAAGTTTGTCAGGTATCGAAAAAGTACTCAGTGCAAAAGATGATTTGATACAGGTAGTAACAATTGAAGATGGCATCATCATTTCAGGCTCAGGCTTGCAGGTTACAAAGCTCGACCAGGATAGTGGGCTAGTCGACATAGATGGCAAAGTAGATTCCATACGTTTTTCTACAAGTCAAAAAGAATCCTTTTGGAAAAGGATTTTTAAATGATATTCAGTACTCTTCTTCAAGTTGATGCTTTCTTTGGAATAATATTTGGTGGAATTGTATTTTATTTATTTTATTTTTTAATTAATATTTTATTTTTCCCAAAAATAAAAAACAATATTTCAAAAAATATTCATCATATTTTTTTTAGTTTATTTTTTACCTTATTTTTTATTATATTTTTGAACCTATTGAATTTTGGCGAATTTAACATTTTTTTGCTTATCGTTTATGTCGCTGGGTTTTGTTGGGTATATTTTACATTCAAAAATCTACTTGCTTTTTTGCAAAATAAATGGTACACTTTTTTTTGTAAGGTATGTCGCCATTTTGATGTGATATGGATGAAAAAATATGGGTCAATTAAAGATAACTAAAAAAATGCTAGTGGTGATTATTGTTGCAAGTATAGTATTGCTTGCATTGTTTGTCGGAGTTGTATTTCAAATTATTAAAATCAAAAAATTGCAAAGTATTATTGATGAACAAGCACGCCATATTGAAGAACTTGAAGACCAACAAGTGAATACTTTTAAAAATTGTGAATTTGAAGAAAGATTTAATATTGTACATTAAACTCTTTCTTTTTTTATTTAAGGAGCCAATATGAATATTACTATATCAGGTCTACCATGTAGCGGAAAATCTTCAATCGCAAACTATTTGGCAGAAAAATATGGTTTCAAAAAAATTAATGCTGGACAAATATTTAGAGAAGAGGCGGAAAAAAGAAATCTTACTTTGAATGAGTTGTCTGATTTGTGCAAAAAAGATTTCAGTATTGATAGAGCTTTGGATGCCAAAATCGCTGATTTGGGTAAAAAGTACAAAGGGCAAAAAGTGATTTTTGATAGCAGAATGGCTTGGAACTTTGTACCACAATCTTTTAAAATATTCATAACACTTGACGAAGATGAAATGACAAAACGTTTAATTATGTCAGATAGAAAAGAAACAGAAAAAGGGCAAACTCCCGAACAAGCACGCAAAAATCTAATGGATCGCTGGACAAGTGAAAATTATAGATACAAAACTTTGTATGGCGTTTGCAACTTAGAAAGACATCATTTTGATTATGTAACATCAACAAAAGACAAAACTATTGAAGAAATCTCAGAAGAGATATATAATGAGTATATCAAATTCGAAAAAGGTTCCTCAAAACATGAATAACAAAATACCTGAAATAAAAAATTGGATAAAAGAATTGTTCGTAACAAACAGTTGGGCAAAAGGTGTAGTCATCGGTATGAGTGGCGGACGCGATTGTTTGGCGGTAGCAAAGTTGTGCATTGAGGCACTTGGAAAAGAGCGAGTTTTAGGAATAATCATTCCAAACGGAGAAATGGCAGAAATACTGGATGCTATATACCAATGCAAATACCTTGGAATCAATTATTCAATAGTAAATCTAAATTTACCATTTAAAAATCTAAAAAACGAAATTAATACTGGGCTAAGTTCTTGCAAACAAAAACTTAACTCAAAAGCAACTATACATATGGAGCCACGTCTTCGTATGACAATACTCTATGCTGTCTCCGCCGCCACAGATTATTTGGTGGCAAATACGGTCAATATGACAAAATTAATTATAGGAAGTGCAACAAAATGGGGAGATAATGTCGGCGACTTTGCTCCTTTATACAATTTGACAAAAACGGAAGTAATAGAGATAATAGAATCTTTTATGATGCCTGACTTTTTGATTACAAAATACGGTGAATATGACATCAAAGAAAACACTGACGCCTACGACTTGGCGTATAGGTACAAAGAGATTGACTATTATGTGCGCTATGGTATATGCGATGACGGCCGACTAAAAGAAAGAGTGGATTCGTACTATGAAAGAAACAAACACAAACATAGTGCCACCGTGTGTTACAATCCAAACTTACCAACACATCTAAAAATTGTTTAAAAAAATAGCACCTTTAAAGGTGTCTTTTTTATTCTACTAAAAACTTCAAATTTTGAGCTAATGCACATAGAAAATCTCTGTTTGTTGGTGCATCATCAAATATCTTAGAAAACATTTCTTTGAATCTTGTACTAGTCGACCAGCCACATTTCAGCAGATGCCTTATATTTTTTTCAATAGATGCTTCTGTGGTATAAAATTTTGAAGCAACCATAGGATAGACGCACTTTGACAATGACTTCATCATCTTGCAATCCATAAGCAAAATTTTTTGTATTTCAACAATGTATTCAAAGCCCAAATATTTGCTCGATATTCCTATGTTTAACAAATACTCGCGTATATTCGATACTACAAAGGTTTCGTTTGTTTTGAATTCTACGTTTGTAATAGACATCAAAGTTCTATTGACGATTTTTTGAAAGCAATTTGCAACTTCGAGGTAATGAACGCAAAACAAGTTGTCGCCATTCGCACAAATATTAGCTGGTCTATCGTTATGCACTACGACTATATTTGGGACATAATATCCTTGTTGCGTAAACAATTCCAAAACAGAATCATTACACGTTATCGTATCATTGTCAATAACAAGCGCAATAAAGCTTCCTCTCGAAATAAATAATAGTAACTCTCTAATGTTGCTCAATACACATAAATTGAAGCCACAATTTTTAGCAGAGGTTCGGATACATTCATTAAAGTATCCTTTTTTATGTGTAAACAGAACAACTGAGTTTTTAAAATTGTATTCTGTTTCTGCACGCATAATTCCAATTATGCAATAATTTTACAAAAAATCAAACGATTTTGATATTTTTGTACAAAAACATTTATTTTGTAATAAAATGTTAATTTTTGTAATCTTTTAGAAACGTTCTTGCTACCAAAACCGTCATATCATCTTTGATTGACAATTCATTTCTAAGTATAGCCTCATCCAAAATAGACTGTGCAAGCGTTTGTGGATTAATGTTATTTTGACTATTTACAAAATCTACAAAACTATCGACATCTTTATAAGCATCTGTAATACCATCAGTGCACATTATAATCATATCTTGTGTTGATATCACTGTCTTGTACACACTTGGAATAATGTTGTCCAAAATGCCCATAGGCAGTGCTCCTCCCATAATCTTTTCAGTACTATCTTTTCGTTTGATTATTCCGAACGGCGCACCTACTTTTATAAAATCTGCGATTTCTTTTTCCAAATCTATCAAACATATATCCAGCGCAGAATAAGTTTCCTGGTCGTTTACTGATAATAATTTATTTACACTTTCTAACACCAAATCATTTTCAAATCCTGCTTTATAGAAGTTTTCGATTAATCCTATTGTAAGTGCGCTCATTTTTTCTGCTTTTTCTCCGCTTCCCATTCCATCGCATAGTGCTAGCAAAAATTTGTTGTTGTCCAGCCTTAGAATGCTATGGCAATCCCCACTAACATCCTGGGCATTCTTCGGAGAATTTGCCAAACCAAAAACAATATCATATTTGTTTGATTTAACCAGCGTTACACTCATAAAATCTAGATTATCAGTCGGCAAAATTTGTTGAACTTTCATGGGGTATCCACATATTTCGGATACAACTTGTGTGATAAGTGGACTATAACTATTATCGCCCTTAATAACTAGCATCGCGCTAATATCAT
>JAQVLJ010000046.1 GCA_028704215.1 Clostridia bacterium | reverse complement strand
AAAAAATAATTTTGTGCATTTTAGTGGAAATTATTTTTATGAAAAAAAAATTCTTTGCTGGTAGGCACTTCAATATTAGTCTTTGGAGCGGTTATTTCAAAAATCGTTGGGGCAGTTTATAGAATTTTTTTGGCAAACATAGTTGGTGGCGAAGGCATCGGAATGTATCAACTAATTATGTCTGTATACTCTTTTTTGGTGGTACTGGTAACCTCGGGGATACCACTAGCAATAAGCAAATTAATCGCGGATTGTAACGCAAATGACAAGCAAAGCCATAAGTCGAAAATAATCAAACTAAGTATGCTATTTCTTGCCATAATATCTATTTTGCTGTCCATAATCTTGATTTTGGGTGCAGAAAAGATTGCTGTTTTGCAGGGAAACCCTGAAATCAAAAAATCGTATTTTGCAATAGCACCAGCATTGTTTTTTGTCAGCATGATTGCTGTGTACAAGGGGTATTTTCAAGGAGAGTGCATTTTTACTCCTACCGCTATAAGTCAGATTGTAGAACAAGTATTTAAAGTAGGAGTGGGGCTTGCATTTGCTTTAATTTTTGTCGAAAGTGGCATTATGCAAGCGATATTTTATGCAGTAATAGCAATATCCATTAGTGAAGTAATTACCTTTATTTATTTGTTGTTTGTGTATGCTAAACATAAAAAAAAGGAGCAACAAAATTGTTGTGATGAAAAATCTACGAAAATACTGCAAAATGTAATTTCTACAACTCTACCCATAACATTAGCCGGTCTTGCAATTCCTTTGTCTATGTTTGTAGATAGTTTTTTGGTTATAAATATGCTTAAAGCCAACTATTCAACAGAAATCGCAACAACGATGTATGGAATTCAGTCAGGGGTGGTCAATTCGCTGATGAATATACCCACAATTTTGTCCTTTTCGTTAGCAACGGCAATAATGCCCAATCTTACCACCAATTCAAAAAACGTGTATGAATGTGGTCAAAAACTGGGTGTAAGCAGTAAAATTATATTGCTAATTGTGTTGCCTTGTGTTTTGGGTGGGGCAATGTTTTCTCGCGAAATAATTGCTGCAATTTACGGAAATAGTTTGCAAGTAGAAGGTTTGGATAGTTTAAAATTGGCAAGCGAATTGCTTGCCATAAGTAGTGTTAGTATGTTGTATATTGGTTTTGTTCAGATTTTTTCTATAAGTCTTCAAGCGTTTGACAAAAAATATGTTACATTAAAAAATATTTTTGTAGCTATCATTATTAAAATCGTGTTTGAAGTTGCTTTTTTATCTACAAATTATCTCAACATTTATGCACTTGCAATAGCAAATGTTCTTTGTTATATGGTTGCTATGTTGCTAGATTTGTTTTCACTCAAAAAATGCGTAGACTTTTTTGTAAGCGGTAGAGATTTGTTAAAAATTATTTTTTCCACATTATTTAGCATGTGTATCATATATGTTTTGCAATTGTTGGCATTTGGGCGTTTTTGGATTGTTGTTTCCGTTCTTGTAGGAGTAGTTGCTTATGTTATATCGCTTTTTGTGTTTAATGTATTTAATGAGCACGAAAAACATTTGCTTTTTAATAGAAAATTAAAATAATTTGTGCAATGTTACATGTTTGAAATATCTAATAATTGTCAATTATTTGATTAGGAGGCAAAATTTATGAATAAACAAGATATTATCAACGAAATAAAAAATCAAACGAAATTAACAAAGCGAGAATGCAATGATGCAATAAACGCATTTTTGAATGTAATCAAAGATGGTTTAAACAAAGGAGAGTATATTGGTCTGTCTGGATTAGGAAAGTGGTATGTCCAACAATACGGTGCAAAATATATGTACAATCCAGTAACCAAAAAGCATTATTACACTAAACCAAAAAAAGTTCCAGTATTTAAGGCTGGTAATAAGTTCAAAACCTGTATAAAATAATATTATAATAAATAATATTTTTTCTATAAAAATACGCAATATTTTCTTGCGTTTTTTTATTTCGTATTATTTTGAATATTTATTAAAAAAATAAATTAAATATTGACAATTTTTGTGGATAATTGTAAAATGGTGTCATAAAAGAGAGGGGTTAAAAATGAAAAATAATGTAGGTGGATTTGGAAGTTGGCTTCAAGACATGGTAAAGAATGCAAACACAACTACAAACAGTCAAAAAGCAAATGAAATAAAGAAAAGGTTGCTTAAGTATGGAATTATTGGCTTGGTTGTCGGCATTGTATTTATAATTACAGGTATTATTTTATTCTCGTTACCTTTTGGTGATAGTGCATTTGATATGTCTAGTTTTGATCTTTCAGGTATCGGAATGGCTTTGTTTATGTTGGGTGGATTTATATTAGCAATTGGCAGCATTGTACTGAAAGCGGGCTTGGCCATTGTCATTACAGGTGTAGGAACAAAAATTCTTGATGTAAAAAAAGAGGACAGATGTCCAAAGTGCAATGACATTGTTGATGATGATGAAATGTATTGCAACAAATGCGGATTTAATCTCCGTGAAAATAAATTGTGTCCTTATTGCAATACCCAAAATGATTTAAAAGATGAATTTTGCAGAAAATGCGGAAAAAAATTATAAAGTCAAATTAAAAACACTATGCATATAATTTCATAGTGTTTTTTTATTATTAAAATATTAATACTAGGTATAAAAATTAAATATTTTTTTAAACTACACCAATTGCATTTCGAACTTTTGTAATTGTAAGTTTTGCCAGTTCACGTGCTTTTTTGGAGCCCTCTGAGATTATTGAGTCCACTTCATCCTTGTGCGACATATAATAATTGTATTTTTCTCTCATTGGTGATATATAGGCGTCCATTACTCTAAACAATTCACTTTTTGCGTCAGCCCAAGATATTCCTTCTTCAAATTTTTTCTGCATAATTTCGACTTGTTGCCTAGTGGCAAACAATTTGTAAAACTCAAAAATTGTGCTATTAGTATCTTTTGGCTCATTAGGTAGTGAACTGTCTGTTTTGAGTCCTCTAATCTTTTTTTCTAATACGGTGCGGTCACAAAACAAAGGTATTTCATTATTGTAACTTTTGCTCATTTTTCGACCATCTGTACCTAGAACAGTGCTAACATTTCTGTCAATAATAGCAGTGGGCATAACAAATGTTTCGCCATATTTTTTGTTGAAATAATTGCATATATCACGTGCAATTTCTACGTGTTGCTTTTGGTCAAGTCCTACAGGTACATATTCAGCGTTCATTATCAAAATATCAGCAGCCATTAGTATGGGATAGCAAAACAAACCCATATTGACATTAAAATCATCATCAACTTTGTCTTCTCTATTTTTTTCTACCATTGCTTTGTAGGCGTGAGCACGATTGAGCAAACCTTTTGGAGCAAGATTAGACAAAATCCATGATAGTTCAAAGATTTCTGGGATATCAGACTGTTTGTACAACAAAACTTTTGATGGATCCAAACCGCATGCAAGCCAAGTACAAGCAACCTCATAACTCAAATCGGTCAATTCTTTTGCACCTTGTGTAGTCGTAAGTGAGTGATAGTCGGCAATAAAGTAAAAGCAAGCATAATCAGATTTTTTGCTCATTTCAATAGCAGGCTTTATTGCGCCAAAGTAATTGCCAATATGTGGATGTCCTGTCGGCTTTATACCAGTAATAACAGTCTTTATCATAATATATCCTTTTTATCATTATATTTGCATAACAAAGGTTTGTCAAATTATTTCGTCGCTTAATTAAAAAACTAGTTGAACATATAAATATCTATTAATGTTTAATTGACAGAAATACAAATATATTATATACTACAAAAGTCTTAGGTGGGTAGTTCAATTGGTAGAGCCACAGTCTCCAAAACTGTATGTTGCAGGTTCGAGTCCTGTCCCACCTGCCAGTTTAAACAAAAAATGTCCTATTTTTATAGGCATTTTTTGTTTGATATTCGTTATGGTATTTAATTAATACAGCGAATAATATAAATAAATTTATAACTCATTTTTAAAAAAAACATACAGAAAAGTAATAAAAAGAAACACAGTAAATAAACGGAGTATTTTTGTTGGCAAAACCATGAAAAAAATATTATATTAAAAGAGAATTTTAGGTCGAAAAATGTTGTTTTTCGTCAAAAAAATCAGATGATTAATCGGAGAAACATTTGATGTTGCGTTTTGACAGCAAGAAGAGATCTCTGACCAAAGTTTTTATTTTTGTGTCAATTTTCTGTTTTGTTAGTATTGGTGCTTGTTATTCTTGGTTTGTAGATACCAAAAACGGAAATGGATCTATTACTTTTGGAAAAGTGGAGTTAGAAATTGGTGGTGTTACAGGAACTAATCCTTTTTCTATTTCAATATCGTCAAGAAAACAACCAAATGACCAACTTTTGTCTTCAAATATTACCGTAAAGAAGAGTAGCACGAGTGCGGATTGTTATCTGCGTGTAAATGTGGAGTTCGATTCTACTTATGAAAATATGGCTGGCTATGTTTCTGCTTTTAATACAATGTTAAGTACCGCTTTTTTTACCACTGGATACAAGTACATTTTGTATGATGGTTGGTATTATTTGACCACAACGGCAGAAACACCCGTTCCAATATCGATAACAAGTACAAATACATACAATTTGTTCAATCTAAACAACTTTTTAATGCCATATCAACTTGATCAATTATCAAACTATTTACAATACGATGAGAGTGTTGTTTTGAGTATTGTTTTTGATGCCGTACAATCAATTCACACAAATGTTTTATCAGTATCAGATGTAAAAAATTTGTTTGTAGGTGAAGAGCCTTTGGGTGCACCGGCTCAGCAACAATCTACTCCTCTGACAAGTTTTAATGTGAGCGATAATGTAATCGTTGGTTTTGTGGGTCAAGAAACTGAAGTTTACGTACCTGAAACAATTACAAGTATAAGCGATTTTGCCTTTTATAACACAAATGTTGAATATATTTTTGTTCCCAACACAGTGGCGTCAATTGGCCAGTATTCTTTTTACGAATGCTTTAATCTTGTTTCCGTAGAATTTGAAAGTACTAGTATTTTGACACACATTTATGAAAGTGCTTTTTCAAGTTGTACCGCTTTGGAAAGCATAACAATACCATTGTCGTGTACCCATGGTGGAGCAAACATTTTTGATGGATGTTCTAGTTTGCTTTTTATAAACTTTGAGAATTCTGATATTCCAGTAGATTTTGATTACGATTGGTGCGGTTATAATTCAGCCCTTATAACTTATAATGCATAAAATAAAAACTTTTTGTTATTTATTGACATCATTATTTTAGTGTGGTATATTGACATTGCACCGAAAGGTGTTTTTTTGAGGAGAATACTATGAGAGACAAAATTACTCTTGAATGTACTGAATGTAAACGTAGAAATTACGACAGTATGAAAAACAAAAAAAATACACCAGATAGAGTCGAATTGACCAAATATTGCAGATTTTGCAAAAAGCACACAGTACACAAAGAAACAAAATAAAGGAGTGTCTATGGCTACAAAAACAGATAAGGTAAAAAAACCTAGCAAAATTGGTAAAGCAATCAAAGAGACTAGTTCTGAATTAAAAAAAGTAAGTTGGCCCGGTTTTAAAAAGGTAGCAAAACAAACAGGTGTTGTTTTGGCTGTCGTATTTATTTTAGGCATTGTTTTATTTGGAATAGATAGACTTTTGAGTTGGTTGTATATTATGCTGATAGGTTTGCTGTAAGGAGTAATTTATGGTATTAGAAAATATGGACAAAGAAGCCCGTTGGTATGTACTTCATACGTTCTCGGGTTTTGAAAATATTGCAAAAGAAAATTTGACTATTGTAATAGA
>JAQVLJ010000004.1 GCA_028704215.1 Clostridia bacterium | reverse complement strand
AATCTTTTTGTAACTCCTCAAAATGTTTTATAAAAAAACAATTTTTAATCAAATATATTATAATCTAAAACACGCATTTTATCAAGTGTTATTTTTAATATAAAAATAATTAAAAATATTAAAAAAAATAATAATAAATTCATACAACGCCTAATAAAGCGTAAAATCTATAAAGATAATAAATTAAATTATTTATTTTGAAATAAAAACATTTTTTTATTTATTTTTTAGATATTTTAATATATTCTTTTTACTTTATTTAAGAATTGGAAAAAACTGGAAAAAAATAAAAATAAAGATTTTTGAAAAACTATTTACTTTTTGTACAAAATATTGTATAGTGGTTGCTGAAAAGGAAATTCACTATGAACAATTTTGAAAAACTAGAAACATTAAGCATATTTGAATTAAGAGATTTGGCCCGAAAAGTCGGTGTTTATAGCCCTACTCTTTTGAGGAAAAGCGAGCTTATAATTCAAATACAAGACATTATGACTGGCAAAAAATCTCCTTTTACACCAAAAACTAAACAAGGACGCCCAGCCAAAAACATTTCTGGATATGAAAATATCGTGAATGTTTTTTTGCCCGACAATGTAAATACACTTCAAACAGATGAAGAAAAAACTTTTACAAACCAACTCACAAAGTTTAACGATACAGTTTTTGCACAAGAGTCCGAAAGTTTTGAATATTCGACAAGCACTGTAAAACATGGCTATGTTGAACTTTTGGCAAACAAAAATGCTCTTATACGACCAAATGTGTACAACAACTCTCGTGCAAGCGATTTGGTTTTTGTAGTAATACAAACTGTCGAAAACTATAACTTAAAATCTGGTGATGAAATCATTTGCAACGCAAGGTATGTAAGCGAAGATAAGCCAATGATTTTGACTAGCGTACTATCAATTAATGGAATACCGATTGAAAAATGGTGTAAAGATAGAGAAGATTTTGACCAAATGCCACACATCCCTACAAAAGAACATTTTGGTATAAATAAAGATTTGGAAAAAATGTTTAATATAAGTAATGAGTTTGCTTATGGAAGTAACATCGTACTGTATACAAATCAAAATTCTACTCAGTATTTGAATGTATTAATAAATGGAATTGATACAGCAAGCCCAATTATATTTTTGAATCCTAGTATTACTGGCAAAAATATTGACACAATCAAAACTATGTCAAAAGTATTGCCCTTCTGTGCTGACTTTGTAGAAAGTTTTGCCAGTCAACAAAAAATATGTTTCTTGGCACTCAATAGAGCAAAAAGACTTGCTGAGCAAGGTAAGGATGTTTTGCTTGTTGTAGACGATGCCATGACTTTGGCAAACCTTAACTCAGAATCTAGTAATGAAATTTATGTAGTAAAATCTGTAATCAGTGCTGCAAAAAATACAAAAAATGGAAGCATTACTGTTTTGACTACTTTAAGTGAACCAAATACGCCTTTGCATAGTGTTACTTACAATACAATTACCCGCTTACAAGACGTTTCAATCACTCCAAAAAACTGACATTTACTGTCAATCACAAATTGAATAAACAAAAACAATCGTACACAAAATAATAATGAAAGTGTACGATTTTTGTCGAAATTTGTTGACTTTGAATTTTGCTATGTGTTACCCTAATAATTGGAAATAAAAAAATATGGATATTACTTTAAACGAATTGATTTTTAATGAAAAAATTGAAGACATACTCAAAATTTATTTAGAAAAAAATAAAAACAAAATTTTGAGAACTAAAAATACATACTCTGACATTGAAGATATTAAGCAAGAATTGATATTTTATAGTTTTTCAAAACTTGAAAGTTTTGACAACAAAAAAGAAACATTTGAGCAGTTTTGCGAATATACTTTTGATGAAAAACTTAGAGAACTACAAATGCAAAACAAAATGGAAAGCGACCATGTCAATTTGGGTAATGATATAAACCTAATTAATTATGAAATGTAAAAAAAGGCTTATCGCCTTTTTTTGTTGTTAAATACCTATTGCAAACCCTACCAAACCAACTAAGACGCCCAATCCTAATATAGACAAAGTGATGAGAATGTTTTGTTTGATATTTTTGTTTTTCTTATACAAAACTAACAGTCCCAAACCCGCTCCTGATACAAGTCCACCCAACATTGCCGAAAAAGGAATAATACTTTGAAGATACATTTGTACCAAAAAGACACTGGCAAAGCAATTCGGAATAAGCCCAATTAGCGGAGTAACAAAAGGTAGTAATATGCTATCTTTTACTAGAATTTGTTGTACATTTTGTTCACCAACAAAGTACATAATCAAACTTAGAACAATGTTTGCTATAAGCAAAAACACAAAGATTTCTAAAGTCTGTTTGATTGCAGATACAAATATATTGTCCGAACAACAGCATTTATAATGTTCTTTTTCATCTTTTGAGTTACAGTGTTCACAGTGATTGTGATGATTATGACAATGCTCTTTTTCACCAGACAAACATTCTAAATGTGGTTTTTCGAATTTCTGTTTGTTAAAAATCAAGTCAACACTGTAACCTACAATAACTGCCAAAACAAATTTGATGGCAATAAGTACTATAAGTTCAATATATCTATCTGGGTGTGAAAGCAAGATGATAATTGCTTCATCACTAGTCGCTATAAAAACAGCAAAAAGCGTGCCAATACTCACGTATTTTTTGCTATAAAAATCTGCAATCGCGGCAGAAAAACCACACTGAGGAAAAATACCAAGCAAAGCGCCAAACAAAGGTCCTTTTCTTCTATTTCTTGACACAAACTCCATAGAATTTTCTTTTTTTCTATGCAATAAATATTCGACCAAAAGATAGGTCAAAAACAATATTGGCAAGATTTTTGCACTATCAATTAGCGCATCTAGCAGCACTTCCCACATAATTACTTCCCTAAATATTTTTCATAAAGATTATATACTTCACTTTTTGTTTTTTCAACAGAAGTGGATACAAATTTTATTGCATCAGATTTTTTTACACCTTTTTTGATGTAATCATCTATTCTTTCGATAATTTCTTCGTCAGTCAGTGCGTTTTGTGAATTTTCCACATATTTTATAATTATGACAAATTCTCCTTTGGGATTTTCTATGTGGGCATTTGATAAATCAAAAAAAATTACTTTTTCATACATTTTCGAAATTTCGCTAACAACACATACTTCATTGTCACCCAAATATGAAAAAAGCGCTTCCAAATCTTTGTTAATATTATGCACGCTAGAATATAGTATTCTGCTACCTTCAAACGCTTTAATTTTTTGTAGTTGGATATTTCTTTCAGATATTTTTTCGCTTAAAAAACCAAAAAATGCAAAACTATCTGCATCGTATCCAGAAAGCACTAATGCACACAATCCCGCATTTGCACCAGGAATAATTGTATAGTCTATATTTTCTTCTATTGCTTTTTTTACTATCACATTACCAGGGTCATTGATAACTGGCATACCAGCATCAGAAATTACCGCTACATTTTTCCCGTTTAACAACAAATCTATTATACCTTGTGCACTATTTTTTTCGTTATTTTTGTGATATGCGATAAGTTTGCTTTTGATATCATAATTTTGCAACAAAATCATACTATGTCTAGTATCTTCACACGCAATATAATCAACAGATTTTAACATCTCTATTGCTCGAAATGAAATATCTTTCAAATTGCCTATTGGTGTAGATACAAGATATAATTTTCCATTCATATTTTGCTCCCTTACTTAAATACTTTTACGCCGCTTTTTGCATCAAATACAGCTTCTGCCAGCATCAAATATGCTTCGTCTTTATTTGTAAATAAAAATTTCATTTTTTTAATTTCAAAATTGTATTTTTTCAAAGTTAAGACAGCTTCTGTACATCTTTCCGTTGGAAGCATAAAATAAAATTTGCCCTTGTTTTTTATAATTTTGCTAACACTCTTTACTATATCTTCAAACTTAACAAGTAATTCGTGTCTACAAATAGCAATTTCATAACATTCATTTAATTTGTTTCCATTTAGTTTTTGATATGGTGGATTACATACGACAACGTCCAATTTCTTTTCAAAATCTGACATTTGAAGGTCTTTTATGTCCTTATTTAAAACCACGGTTTTGTCAATAAGATTGCTAATATTTATGTTTTCAAATATCAAATCACACATACTTTTTTGAATTTCGACAAAATACAATTTCGTAAAAGGATTTTGACTATACAAATGAAGTGAAATTACCCCATTTCCAGCACAAAATTCACACACATGGTCGCTTTGTTTGACAGTACAAAACTTTGCAAGCAAAATCGAGTCCATAGTGAACTTGTATCTATCATCCAACTGGACTACCTTCACTCCGTTATCAAAATGTTCGTATGTTTTATTCGTTTTCATCGTCATCGTTATCTTTGATTATTACACGTGAAAAGACCAAATCTTTCAAGTCATATTCTTTTTTTTCACTGTCTTCTTCTTTTTCAAACAAAACGGTTACTTTTTCTTTCATCAAGTCGCTGTACAAAACCTTTGCTTTTCCATCAGGTGTTTCAACAAAACTATTTATTTTGGGCATTTTTCTCATAATTTCTTTATAAAAATCATCTTCATATTTTAGACAGCATAGTAATCTACCACATGCTCCATTAATTTTTGTTGGATTCAATGCCAAACCTTGATTTTTTGCCATTTTGATAGACACTTTGTCAAAATCTCCCAAAAAAGATTTACAACAACACTCTCTGCCGCATATTCCCAAAGCACCGATGTATTGAACTTCATCACGAGAGCCCACTTGTCGCATCTCAACACGTGTCTTAAATTTGGAACCCAACACTTTTATCAATTCACGAAAATCAACCCTATCTTCTGCCGTATAAGAAATGATGATTTTGCTTCTATCAAGCGTATATTCTACTTGACATACTTTCATATTAAGTTTAAGGTCATTGATGTTCTTTTTTATTTCTGAAATTAATTCGCTTGATTTTTTTAAGTTCTCTTCATGGCATTGTATATCGTAACTGGATGCTTTTCGCAAAACAGGTTTTATATCTTCATTTTCGGATTGAATATAATCTTTTGTAACCTGTGCTACTCTGCCCAATTCTATTCCACGAGAAGTTTCTACAACTACTTTGTCATCAATATTGTAATCTTCTTTCGTTTCAAACGTATATGCTTTGGGATTGCTGTTAAATAATATTCCCGCTACTTGCATAAGTACCTCACTTTTAAAATTTCGTACAGCATATTATCTACAACATATCCAAAATTCACATTTCGGTATAAGGAATAGTATGCCTTTTGAATAATTGGTAATATTTTGATTAACGCATCGATAGAATACTGGCTACCAATGTCTTTTACAAAGTCATCTTCTCTGTCTTTATAGCCACTTTTTGCTTTTAACGTACGAGAAAAATAGTCATACATTATCGCCAAAAACAATTTTTTTTCTTCTACACTTACAACAATGTCATTACTTAATTTAGGAATATTTGAACTATTGTGCAAGTTTTTTAATACAAATTTTATTTTTTCGACAATATTTAGATAAGTTTCGTTCTTACTATACTCTACAATACTGGTCAAGTCAAGGTCGTTAACGTTTATACTAACACCAATTTTTTCAAAATCTGCTTCTAAAATATCAAAATTTTGTAAACTAACATATATTTTTTTTAATCGACTTTGAACCGTTACTAGCAATCTATCAAGTTGGTCACTCGAAAACACAAAAATGACATTTCTATTCGGCTCTTCAAGTGTTTTTAAAAGTTTGTTTTGTGCAGCCTCGTTCATGGTGTGAGCGTTCTTAATAAAAATAATTTTTTTGTCACAAAAAACTGGCTTTAAAATACACTGGTCAATGATATTTTCTACATCTTTCACTTGTAATGTTGGCTTGTCAACAACAATCAAATCTGGATGCCTTCCCATCTCTATTCTGCGACAATTATCACATTTAAAACAGGGTGTGTTTGTATCACAAAGTACAGCGTAACAAAAAAGCGACGCAATATTTTCGTTTAAGAGCCTATCACTTGAATAAAATAAATATGCGTGATTGAGTTTTTCGGGTATATCTTGCTTCACCTGTTTAAAAACAGGACTATTAATTAGTGCATTAAATAACATAGTGCAATTATACCATATACAAAATTATTTTTCTACCAAATTCAGTATTGACAGGCTGTATTTTGTATGGTATAAATGTTATACGTAAAGGAGATTGCTAATGAATTATGTTGTTGCCAGTGTAATATTGCTAGTTGTAATATGGATAATGGCACAAAAAAAGTAAGAGCCCTTTAAGAAAGCATTTTTTCATGGTCCTTTCGTAAATTTAAAAAAACAAAAAAGTGTGTAGCAATACACACTTTTTTTAACACAAATTATGCAACAAAATCCTGATTAATAAGCTTGATATAATCAATTAAACTAGGTTGATCGATTTGTTCATCTGCTAATATACTGATTGTGTCTTGAACGACTCCGTCTTTCAATATTTCGGCATAACCTATGGCATCTCCCATATTGGCATACAGCACATTGCTTGGTAAATTAAATTTTACTGTATAAGGATTAGTTTCGCCTTTTGGTAGCAACGTAACAAAGTCTTTTTCAGGTTTAAGTTTTAAATTTTTGTCCTTTTCATATTGAACTTTTACTTTCTGCTGGTTAGTAATTACAGTATTAAGAATTTCATAATTTGAAAAACTTCCAAAACCATAATTTAGCAAATCACTAGCGCTTTTGAAACGACCTTTACTGTCTTTTGCGCCCAACACGACGCCAATCAGGTGAAGATTATTTCTCTTTGCACTCACGCTAAGGCAATACCCCGCTTCATTTGTTGAACCAGTTTTGCCACTTTCACAACCCTCATAAAAGCGTATCAATTTGTTTGTATTTACCATTTCGTTGATTCTGCCAGATGGGTGAACAAAGTCTTCCATCCATATTTTGCAGTATGTCAGATATGATGGATATTGTATAACTTTGCTCATCAAGACTGCAATATCCTTTGCGCAACTGTATTGATTTGGACTTGGAAGTCCTGTACAGTTTTCATAGTTTGTGTCATTCATTTGCAACTCTTTTGCACGAGCGTTCATGCGTTGCACAAAAGAAGTCTCGTTTCCTGCAATATGCTCTGCCATTGCTACAGAAGAATCATTAGCGCTACAAACAACGATACTTTTCAACAAACTTTCTACCGTATACTCAGCGTTTGCATCCAAAAATATTTGTGAGCCTCCCATTCCACTTGCATTTTCACTTGCTATAACAGTATCAGTTAATGATAAGCGACCGTTGTCTATTTCTTCTTCAACTAAAAGAATTGTCATCAGTTTGACCACGCTCGCAACTGGCAAATGTGCCTTTTCATTATTATGGTACAAAATATTCTGACCCGTGCTGTCCATTAAAATGCACGCTTTCGTATCAACTTCCGGTTCAAATTGAGTTGAACAATATGTTGAATTTATAGGTAAAAAAAGTGCCAATATTAGAGCAAGACACATTAATAAACCAAGTAATTTTCTCATATAATCTCCTTTTATTACAAGATTATTATTTGCAAACTCCTTGATTTTATTACAAAAAAATCGCCTATTGTGGCGATTAATTTTATATTTAAAATATCTTTATATCTTACTTAAAAAGTTTTGTACCAAAAGCGCTATTTTATCACTTTGTGATTTTACTGCTGACAAAACATCTGAGTGATTGATAGTGCCATTAATCATGCCCGCACCATAATTTGCTATTACACTTAACATTGTAACCTTGATGCCCAAGTATCTCAATAGCAATGTTTCTATTGCTCCACTCATACCAACAACTGTACAGCCTAGTTTTTGTGCCATCTTTATTTCTGCAGGTGTTTCATAACTAGGGCCAGAAAAGTTGCCATATACCCCTTGATAAAGTTTGATGTTGTTAGCCTTTGCTATTTCTTTCATTGTTTTGATGTGCTCAAAATCATAAGCGTTACACATATCTACAAACATTTCTTTTTCACTATCAAGTGTAACAAGTGGATTTGGAGCAAAATTGATATGGTCGTCTATAAGAACACAATCGCCTACTTTGATTTTTGTGTTTAGTGAGGCAGTGGCATTTATACAGAAAGCGGATTTTACACCCAATTCGTGTAAAAACTCATAAGGGACAACCAGTTCTTTGCCAGAATAATTTTTGTAAGCATGAATGCGGCCTTCCATAAAGACAACATTTTTATTGCCTACTTTTGCAAAAGCAAAAGCGTTTTTGTGACCTCGAACTGCCTTGTTGGGCATATTCTCTACATCTTTGTAGTAAATGCGTTTTGAAACATCATACTTTTGTACTACATCGCCAAGACCTGAGCCCAAAATAACTGCCACTTCGCAATTTGGTAAATCATTTTCTAAAAAAAACTTTTTATATTCCATAAAAATATTTTAGCATAAAAAAATAAAAAAATATAATAAAAAACGTTACATTTTTAGTAAATCAAAATTACAACAAAGTTTTTTAATATACCAATAACTATACTTTCAAAGAATACACATGCACCGAAAACAACCAAAAAATTAAGTGTAAAAAAGTTTCTGTTAAAGCAGTTGCGGAAATAACCGCCGCCCACTGAACATATGTCTAGACAATTTGAAGTCAAAAACAAGAACAAAACTATGTAACAAAAAGCAAAAGCAAGCATACACAACACTATTATCAATGTGTTTAGCACTCCATAAATTAACATCATACTAATCAAAGTCAATATGCGCGCATACACAAAATACATAAAAAATAAAACGCCAAAAAATCTGCAATAAATGTTGACAAAACACACTACTACTACAAACACAAACAATCCAGTAGCAAAAAAATTGGATATAAACATCATTACAAAATTGGTTTTGTCTTTTAGGTAATTAATGAAAGCAATGTTGGAAAAACTTACTGGCAAAACTCCGTTATAAAATTTTATACTTGACAATATGCCCGTCAAGAGAGCAATTAGACACAAAAATGACAAAAATATTATCCACGTTTTGTGTCTACCATAGATATCAGAAAAACCAAGAATGTTAAGTTTTTTGTGCCATTTGTTCACACTTACGTATATGCTAAAAAATTCAAAAATATTTTCAAATCAAACATTGTTTTGTTTTGTTAGACAAAAAATAATAAAAGTTGTATCATATTTTTATGAAAACAGTTTTGATAACAGGCGCTTCACGCGGTATTGGTGCTGAAATCGCACGCACATTTGCATCGCAAAAATACAACGTAGTCATTAACTATAACAAAAGTGAAGAACAAGCAATGTGTTTGGCAAAAGAGTTGGAAAAATCAACTCGTGTACTTTGCGTAAAAGCTGATGTTGCGGATATAATTGAAGTCGAAAATATGTACAAAAAAATAAAGTCGGTTTTTGGGCAAGTTGATGTTTTAATCAACAATGCTGGCGTGAGTCTAAACAAACTTATGATAGACACAACTCAAAAAGAATGGCAAAATATTATTGATACAAATATTGGAGGTGTTTTTAACACTTGCAAAACTTTTTGTCTTGATATGATAAATGAAAAACGTGGAAAAGTTATTAACATTTCTTCTATATGGGGAAATTGTGGTGCTAGTATGGAAACCGCGTATTCAGCAAGTAAAGGCGCTGTAATATCATTTACAAAGGCGCTAGCAAAAGAATTGGCTTGTAGTAATATTAATGTAAATTGTGTATGTCCAGGGGTGGTAAAAACTGATATGTTAAACTGTTTTAACAAAGACGAACTAAATGAACTAAAATGTCTAACTCCACTTAATCGACTTGGAACACCAAAAGACATCGCAAACGCAGTTTACTTTTTGGCAAGTGATGAAGCTAACTTTGTTACAGGTCAAATAATAACCGTCGATGGCGGATTTTCCTTATAAATAAAAAAAACATTTTTAAAAATGTTTTTTTTGTTGTTTATTTTTCAAAAGTTTCATTTTGTTGAGTGGTTTCCAGAATTTGTTTAAGATCATTTCCTATCTTATTTATTTTTTCTAACTCAAGATTATTGAACTCAGGTATATTATTTATGCTTCTTGATTCAAAACCATAATCCAAGTAACTAGTTTCAATAGTTATAGTACTATCTAAAAACTTCATCCAGTCTTGTATAACAGGTGGCTTTTCTTCAGTTTTTTCCATTACCAACATTGCATTTCTAGTATTTTCAATCAACATTTTAGTGTGTGCAAATTCTTCTTTTGTACTATATTCGTTTCCATATTCTAAAACAAAAAATTGTTGTTTACCCTGGTCTCTAAGGTTTTTATAATCAATTAAGTGATTTTGATATGATTTCAAATTATGATAAGTTATTAAAAAATGAATTAGTTCATCTGACAACTTTCTCTGTGTAATTGATTTTTTTAAATTTCCATTTTTATAGTAACTAACAGTAACAAGCATACTATCACGTTTTATTTTTTCAGATAATTCTTGAAAAGAATTATAATTAATTAAATCTTGAAGTTTTTTCAAATATGACTCTTTGTAAGAGACATTAACATTCAATGAATCATCAAATTTTTTAGAAAAATTAAAAAATTTAAGAACACTATAATATCTTTCATCATATTTTCTTTCATAACTAAATCGAGGGTCAGTTAGATAAGATGATGGCTCAAATACTATTTTGATTGGACTTTCATTGTTTTCCATATATTTTACTCCTTACTTCAAAAAATACTTTGTATTAATATATTTTCATTATATCACAAATTACTAATATTTTGAAGTTTTTTCAATATTTAATAAAAAAACTCTTGTTTAGAATTAACTAAACAAGAGATACAAAGATAATTTTGTTTGCTTATAATCATTTCATTTCTTCTATATCTAAGTCGTATTGAATATTCCATTCGCCGACCATGAAAGTAGCAATAGTAAACAGGGTTATGCCACCAGACAAGGCCATTAATACTTCATACATAGCCACATCGCCTGCTGGTATTGCTGCAATTCCGCCAGCCAAAACAAAATACAATACCATTGACATTATTACCGCTGAAATGGCTAAAAAATACAACACAAGTCCAGAAATGTATTTACTGCCTTTGATAAACATACAATACGCATCATATAGTAATACTCCGATTGCAATTGCAGTCCAGACATAGTAAATAATCATCGCCCATACAGGAACGGCATAAGTGGCCAATGCAATACAAAACAGAACTGACAATCCCAAAGAAATTATAAGTAGTGTATAGTATGCCAAGCAAGATAGCATTCTTTTATCCCTAATATCCATAAATAAACCTCCTATTAATTTGTCGAGTTTATTATGAGCAAAAAAAATATTATTTATACCAAAAAAAACAAACGGCATTTTTACCATTTGTTTTTATTATTTAATTAATTTTTATTATATCGTAACTATCTTTGCTGTCTTTTATCTCATAGCCTAAAGTTGTCAATTTGTGACGCATTTCATCCGCCTTTGCCCAATCTCTTTGCAACTTTGCTTGCCAGCGTTCTTCAGCTAATTCTTTGATGTCAGCAGGAATTTCATTATCTACAAATAAGTATTTTTCAGCAGTTTCCAAATCCAAACCGAATATTTGATCAAGTTCAATCACCTTTTTGTAGATATCTTTGCTTGGTAGATTGTCTTTGAGCATTTCTATCAAAACAGTAATCGCATTTGTATAATTAATATTGTCGTTTATGGCTGTCATTATGCGTTTGTGATAATCTTCTAACTTTTGAATATCAACTACATTTTCGCCACTTTTGTGTTTAAGTATGTTTTGATAAATTTTGTTAAGTGTGGTTTGGCTGGCTTTTAATGCCTCAAAGGTAAAGTTTTGAGCTTTACTGTAATGCGCCCCCATCACAAAAAACTTGTAATCAAGAGGTCTGAATCCTCGTTGTGCCAAATCTTCCATGGTGTACATATTTCCCAGACTCTTTCCCATCTTTCCGCCGTCAACTTGCAAAAACTCTAAGTGCACCCAAAACTTTACTACTGGTCTACCATAATAACAGTTGTTTTGAGCAATTTCGTTTTCGTGATGAACAGTGATGTGATCGATTCCGCCAGTATGAATATCGATTTTGTCACCTAGGTACTTTTGACCAATGGCGCTACACTCGATATGCCAGCCAGGATATCCCATTCCCCAAGGACTATTCCACTGCATAATGTGTTCTTTTGGTGCTTTTATCCAAAGTGCAAAATCGGCAGGATGTTGTTTGCTTTCATCTACTTCGATACGAGCCCCCGCCTTTCGTTGTTCAAGAGTGATGCCACTTAACTGTCCGTATTCTTTAAACTTTTGTACAGAAAAATATATGCCCTTCTCCGTTTCATAAGCAAAACCCTTTTCAACTAAAACTTGGACAAAACTAATTATTTGGTCAATTACAGAAGTGGCCTTAACAATGTGCTCTGGCATATCTAAGTGAAGATCTTGTGCTTTTTCTAAAAAATACTTTGAATAAAACTCGGATATTTCCCATGGGCTTTTGTTTTCACGTTTGCCCGCCACAATCAATTTGTCTTCACCTTCATCTTCATCGCTAGTTAAGTGTCCCACATCAGTAAGATTGATAACGCCTTCTATTTTGTATCCGTTTGCTTTGATAGTACGGCGTAGCATATCCATAAAGATATATGCTCTCAAATTACCTATGTGAGCAAAACTATATACGGTAGGTCCGCAAGTATACATTTTGACCACATCGCCTTCTGGTTTGAATGTTTCTTTCTTTCGTGTCAAAGTGTTATACAGTTTAATCATAAATTGTCTCCTTTATTATAGTTCTTTTGATATCACGGATAATTGTGACATTGGCATTGTACAATCTCAACATATTAAATCTATGACTTCTGAGCTTGTTTCTGTCAAAAAATGCTTTGTTCGTTCCTTCCCAAACACAAAACCAAGTAAGAATTAAAAATGTTTCGTATAAAGGTAAAACATAAGTTATCTTTTGAGTCAAAACAGTCATTCCAAGAGCCAAGGCACCTAGCAAGTACAAAACAATACTCGCAAAATTATTTTTCTTCATTCGTACCTTGTCTGTCGTTATGTTGTATTTGAAGTTTCTTTTTAATGTTTTTCTAAGATTTAGCTCATCACTCTCGGAAAAATCTTCGTAAACGTGGAGTTGTAGTTCGAGTGGATATTGTAAAGGTATTATCAACAATTCATTTAGCAAGTATGTGTTGAAGTCATCTGAGAAAGTGCCGTCTTTTTGGGTATCAAATTTTGAAAAAATATTGTCCAAATTCAAAACGTTGCACTCTATGATTGCACTACCTGTTTCAGTAAAACGCAATTCATTGTCTACGTCAAACAACTCGGATTTTAGCATTTTTTTATAAGCTTTTATATGCTTTATTTTTGCTTTAGTTACTTTTTTCATACAATTAAGTATACCATTGTGTTGCAAAATGTGCAACTATGTTTGTTCCGATTGTATTACTTAATTCAGTTCATTGAATTTTGTGTGGTCATATGAAAATATTTTTTTGAAAAGTACAACGCATATTATAGACCATATCGCAATCAAAATTAAAACATAGACAAGTTGCGAACACCAAGTGCTGAACAAATAATATATCGTATTTAATGCCACTGAACTAGCGATGGCGATCACTATCATAATAAGTACGGCGGAACTTTGCTTCACAATTTGTATCTCATTTGTGTAATTAAAATTGTACTTTTTAAGTGCAATAGTTAGTCCTATCAAGGCGCTGAGAAGACACAAGACAAATCCTGCTGCTAGAATAACAACAAAATTGATTGCCTCTATCCCTTGTACTAAAAACAATAAACAACTGACAACCACTGTCGGAAAGAATATTATCATTTGCGCCAGAATTTTGTTTAAAAAAATTTTTCGTGGCGAAAGTGGAAGTGAACGATATACCCAAAAACTTTTGCCTTCCAAAGAAATCGTGACAGCTAATGGAGAGCACATCAAAATAAACATAGACATCATAAACACAGTATTCAAAATTCCCGAATCCCCAAAGTTAACTAAGGATGGCGAAAATATGCCAACAAAGGCAAATAACACTAACATAATTGGACCTATGCAACTATTCATAAAGTAGTTTGGCGAACTGAATATACGTTTTAATTCTTTTTTCAAAACTTGATTTGTCAACTTTTTCTCTTTTTTAAGCACAAAATTTTGAGATTTTGCACTTTTTTTAAAGTAAGAGTTGAGTGCAACAAAATACTTCGCACACACGAGCGTGACAACTGCAAGTGGAACTATGTTGATTAATGCATAGTACAAAAGGAACAACCAGTTTCCATTCAAAATTGCGGTTGACAACAATTTTGCAGGCAAGTATATGCTGCCTAAAACATTACTTATATTGTTTGCGTTGGTCATAAGATAACCAATAATCTGTTGAGAACTAAAACTTATCAACATTACGCCCACCAAAAATGCCAAAAATAAAATAATGCTAACAATATTTTTATATTTCATACGTGTCGTAATCAAATTGATAAGCAGTCCAAAAATTAAACCTAAAACAACGGGTATTAAAGGCAAAAATAAAAGCCCAAAAAACGATATTATGACTGCTGAAAATGTAACAGTAGAAAAAATGAAATAGGAAATAATAAAAGGCACGTACAAGAAAAATGAAAATAAGTATTGTATTGCCACGGCAGAAATCAATTTGCTTAAAAATATATGGTTGTTTTTGATGGGTAAACTTGAAAGCAGTTCGTAATCTTTACTTTTGAAAATATAACCAAAAGTAAGCATTGTGCTATTCATAAGCGAAAATGCAAAGCCAGAAAATACAGCGAACACCAAAAGAAGAGATTGCATGTTAATTGACTGAAAACTTTCTCCCATTTTGTATGCTATAAAAAACATATAGCCAAACAAATATGCAAACAAAATACCATACAACAAAATGTTGGAGATTTTTTTCTTGCTATTTAGTTTTTTATTGGAGAAAAAGTTACTTTTTATGCTGACTTTTGTTAATGTCCACAAATTACTACTCATTTTTGTCATCCTTTAAAAAAGCATCTTCTAGAGTACTATCTCCCTTAATTTCTGACATACTGCCCACTTTCAAAATCTCGCCATTTTTTATAATAGCGACTTTGTTGCATAGTTTTTCCGCTGTGTCTAATACGTGAGTCGAAAAGAAAATAGCATTACCCTTTTTGCAATATTCTTTCATCATATCTTTTACGATTTTTGAAGCTTTTGGGTCAAGTCCAACAAATGGTTCATCAAGTACCAAAAATTTTGTGTCCCTAATCAAAGCCGAAATCAAAACTAATTTTTGCTTCATACCATGAGAAAATTCAGATATTTTCGTGCCTAAACTATCATAAATTTCAAATGTCTTTGCCATTTCTGCTATTTGAGTCATTTTTTGCTCAAAATTTAAATGACATACATCCAAAATAAACTTCAAATACTCCATACCCGTCATAAATTCATATATGTCTGGATTATCAGGAACGTACGCTGTGATGCCTTTACATTTTAAAGGCTCTTTTTTTATATCGATATTGTCAATTGTTATTGCACCACTTTCAAAATTTAATATTCCAGTAATACATTTGATTAGGGTCGTCTTTCCAGCACCGTTATGACCGATGAAGGCAAAAATATCGCCTGGAAGAATATCTAGGTTAATGTTTTTCAAAACAGGTTTATTAGCTTTGTAACTTTTGTACACATTTTCAATTTTAATCATTTTTTACCTCAATAGTATGTATATATTTTAATTAATATAATTATACAATATAGTACCAAAAATCAAAAGAACTTTTATGAAAAATGAACAAAAAGTTGATAAATGTTTTGATTATATATAAATATTTGGTATACTATTTAAGTATTAAGGAGATAAAAGATGCGCAAATTTGAACTAGTAAAAGATGAGCATATTAAATACAATAACAAGAAAATTACACTACCCAAAAGGGCAACCTTGCACTCAGTCGGCTACGACTTTTATTCGCCGATAGATTGCGAAATAAAACCGGGCAAAAGTGAATTGATTTGGACTAATATCAAAGCAAAGTTTAATGAAGATGAAGGTCTGATTTTGGTAGTAACGAGTGGAATGGGAAAAAATAATATCATATTGGCAAATGGTCTAGGTCTGATTGAAAGCGATTACTACAATAACGAGTCCAATGATGGAAATTTGGGGTTTAGATTGTACAATTTTGGTGAAGAAAGTTACTATATCAAAGTTGGAGATAAAATTGGTCAAGGTTTTTTCTTCAAATACTTCACCACTGATAATGAAGAGGTGCCGCAAGTCATCAGAAAGGGTGGATTTGGTAGTACAAACAAAAATTAGGATACAAAAAATATACCTTTTACGGTATATTTTTTTTTGAGTTATCTTATTTTGTCTTTTTGATAAAATATGACTTCTTTTCGTTTTCTCAATATTACTATAACCACAACGCTTCCAGTTACAAGTCCTACAAATATACTGGTTACTAATATTATGAGCCATACAGGAAACAATATTTTTGATTTTAATATCACTATATTGTTAAGTTTTGTTGTCATAACAAGTACTTGTGTATCATCCACAGATGTGGTCAAAGCGGTCACATTACTGCCATCAATCAAGTATGCGTTTACATCATTGTCGACTTTGAAAGGTGCGACAAACTCAAATTGAACAGGTTTTGTTACATTGAATGTGTTAGTACCGTCTTTTATTACAACTGAGTATGCTATTTCAAACGTGTTTCTTCTGCCTAAATATGGCTCAATTATCTGATACAACTCTATGTAAATTGGTGTATCTACCATATAGTTTGTTATTTCTATTGTTCCATCTATTGGCAAAAAGGCATTTCTATTCACATCTCGTATTATGAACGTTCCTTCTCCTTCTGTTTCGAGCGTGAGTTCATAAGGATATATATGTGATGATTTGTTTGCAACAATCAATTCATAATTGTCTTTGTCCATACCTAGAAGAGAAGCACTGCCTGTGATGGTTTTGTTTCGACCAATTTCGTATTCTGTATATTCGTACTCAATACTATTCAAATCTAGTGAAACTGCGTCACCAATTACTACTCCGCTTATTTCAGGGTTGTAAGTTCCATACTTTACAGTAGGGTCATCTTCATTATATACAATATCTTGCACGGTAATTCCATTAAGATAAATTCTTTTTTTGTTAATTTTTCCTTTGTTGGCAAACATTATAGTATTGTTCTCTATGTCTAGTTTGAAATTGATTGTATTCGTAAGCATCAAATCCTTGATTACCAAATCACACAAATCTGTTGCCTCAGATTTTGGTATTGAGTCGCTATACATTTCACTGGTCACATTGTTAAAAGACAATGATGTGTCATTTTCATGTCCCTCGATAAGACCATTTAGAACCAATTTGTCTTGAACCAAAGACTTTGATACAGAACTAAAACCATCATATTCTTTTGTAACAATTTCATCTTCAATCAAAGTTACTGTTAATGTCAATTTTTGAATGGTAAGAGTAACGCTTTCTGATTCGTATTCGCTAAATTCTGGCAAATCAATACGTGCTGTAACACTATAAGTGCCAGCATTACTAGGTGCTACCGTACTGTTGCCATAAGTTATGATGACGTAATCCGCAAAACTCTCATGGCACAAAACTTCTGTACCAATAGCGAGCGCTTGTGTGTTAAAATTGTATGTTCGTAAATATGTTTTATTTTCTGAATCATCAAAGTTAGCAAAAGATATTATAGGTGATATTTTTGCTACTATATTTAGACTTTGATTCACAACAAACTCATATTCATAGCCATCTACGTCAATCCTAGTATCTCCATTATAGAAGCCTAACATCATAAATAAATTGTTGGATATAGTAATATTTAATTTGACTGTCGAGCCATATAATGCATCAACAGAACCAGTGTGTGCAGCATCTTTGTATGTAATAATTGTTGTTGCGGGCTTTGGATCAAGATTGTCTAAATTACATGAAAAATTGATTGTAAATGATGCCACATCATATACTGCATCAATATATAAAATATCATTTTGTAACGCTGCTAAATGTGTGGTAGTAATTGTAAATACATATGTCTGATAAGTTACACTGTTATAAACAAAACTGCTTGTGGTATAGTCGTTGTCCAAAATATTGAAACGATCAAATGTATATCCATAATTTGAAGAAGCTAGCAAGCGTACACTGTCATTATATAAGAACGTATTAGTTTCTGAACTATTTTTTAAAGATAAAACTTCTCCAAAATTTTCAGTAGTAAAGAATTCTGTATCTGTTTTTCCGCGAATGACAACGGTGATTTGTATTGCTTCAAACCGTGCTTGAATGTCATCTTCTGTCATCGAAACAGTAAATATCATAGAATAGTTTCTATCTGTGCTTACTAATTCATTATTTATGTAGTAACCAACAAATTTGAAGCCAGTACGAGGAATAGCGTTAAGACTGATGGTGTCATTCAATTTGTATTGAAAACTGCTGTTGGCAAACAAATCACCATAACCCAAAGGAGTGGCGTAAATATTGTTTACCATATTGTATGTGATATAACTTACGTGGGCTGTCAAAAGTACATTGTGGTCAAGCCCTGATTCAGTGAAGTTGTCAAAAATTATTTGTGAAGTCAAAACAAAATCCAAATCTTCACTCACTAACACATCGCCAATGTACCAGCCATCAAAATTGAATCCCAAAATCAAACTTGCATCGACATCCACATCTGTGCCATATGTAACTACGGTTTCATCAGGAAGTACAACCGCTTCAAATTCATTTCCATTAGAAATAGATATATCATAACCAATATTGAAACTCATTATAACAAAATTTATTTGTACGTAAGTTGTTTCGTCTTGTGCGATAGCAATGATTGAATTAAAATCTATCTGCCAACCATACCTTGTTATCCCAATAAAATTGGTCATTAATAATTGCTGTGTCCCGTTGGTTATAGTGATTTCGCCCAACTCATATCCTGTATCGGAAATCATATCAACAAATAAGCCAGTCGCCAGATTAAAGTTGTTTGTCGCTGGCAAGTAGCCTTGAACAGTTCCACCAGAATAAACAACACTACCGCCATTACTCCAATTAATGTTGATAGCATAATTTTTGGGAGCAAATTCACAAATCAACATACTATCCAAATAACGATTTTCTTTCGTAATAGTGAAAGTATATGATACATCACGACTCGCAGGAACAGCACTTAAAACGTTGTGATGCCAACCGACAAAAACATATCCTGGTGTAATGCGATTTATATTTATACTAACCGTTACTTCATCATTGTTTTTCAAAATGGAAGTTGTTATACCATTTACTGAAATTGTTGGACCAAAATATGCTCTTTCTGGTGTTACTTGTATAGAAATCGTGCCAGTCAAAAGACCAAATACTGCTGTATATGTGCCCGCTTTGTTATCATCAATGTTTGTAACGGTATACGTGCTTGAAGTGGTCAAAACCTGTCCATTGTACATCCAGTAAATAAATCTGTACAAATCCTCATCAAGTATAGTAGCAATAAGTGTAATACTATCTCCATAGGTTACATTTGTTTCAGTGTAAGAAGTTTCATTATAATTGAAAACAGCACTGCCTTGCGTTTCATTGTTTGATACGGCATTTATTTTATATGTCTTTAAACTCACAATAGGTGAATAATTATATATCGTACCATTATCATTGTCTAGCGGTACAAAACTAAATGTTATGCTATTTAAGTCTGTAATGTTGTTACTTGTAAATACGCTACTGTCAATGGTATTCCCATTCAATGTCCAGCCAGTTACTTCGTAGCCTCTTGCTGTTTCTACTACAAAAGTTATTTCAGCATCTACTTTTGCATTTGACACGGTAGTTGTAAAAGTATAATTGTCTCCTGATGTACAAGTTACCGAATAATTAATTCTTTCAAAGACAGCAAATACTGTATAGTTACTATCTTGGTCGATATAAAGACTACTGGTCATTGAAGAAAGCAGTAATATCTCTTCATAATAAAAATACAAAAATTCAAATCCCAATGGCACATTCGTAAGTTCTAGGTTAATGGACGTGTATACTTCTGCACTAGATGGGTAGACACATTCAAATTCTTTGTTCAAATCCACCATATTTTCGCCAACTAGTTCTTTAGCTACTACTAATATTTGATAAGATTTTGCATCAAAAACCGCTTCTATAGTCATATCTTGGGTTGCTAATAAAGTGTAATTGCGGTTGACAATATTGTCCACCGATGCAGTATTTGTGTAATGACTAAATTCGTAATAACCATTGTCGTTTGCAAAAATATATAGGGAATTTCCTTCATTATAAATATACTGATTGCCATTTTTTGAATATGCATAAGCATCGTCAATTTCTAGTAAACTAATGTTTGAAGGGCTTGTATTGATTGTAATAGTGTATTGATTGATAATGTCAGCTGTAACAACACACACTTTGTCAATAAAATTGGTATTATTAACCAAAATACTAAATGAATAAGAAGTATTGTTTTTTGTGTATAACACACTTACTCCATTTGTAAAAATATTTTTTAATAAAAACAAAACGTCTTTTTCTGTCAAAGTAATTGATACTGTATCGCCATAATGATACGCAGCAGACAATTCATTGACTGTAAAATAATTTTCTATATTAGAAAAATCGAAGGTATATTCTATATAAGCAAAATGTGCAACTATATCCATATCTTGTGTCAACACAAAGACATATTCGTTAGGCTGAACAACATCTGTCCCGTTAACAATCCATTTTACAAACTCATAACCTGTTTTTGCATTGGCCTGTATAGTAAGTTCGGTGTTTTCATCATATATGCCACCAGTGGTTACTGTTCCCATATCTGAACTGTTGACAGAAGTGGTGACCTCATAAGTTTTGATATAATTTACTGTAATCGTACCATTTTCAAGTATTTCTATTGGGTTGGTTATCTCAATATCGTTGGCAGTAAGTTTGTCAAATCTATATCCTGCATTTGCGGTAACAGTTATATTTAATAAGTCTTCGTATCTAGCGGTAACTGTGTATTGATTTTCGCCCGTTTCGCTTAGTTGGTCGAATGTACATTGTCCCATTGTCGTATTGTTAAGAACTATTACTTCCAACAATATTCCGTCCAAATATAGTGTTATATCACGATTTGCATTCAAATAAAACTCTATTGTGTACAATTTTTCAGTTCCACTAGATAGTTGCACCTCTGATGCCTCTATACCAAGATAACTATCAAGCAAATGATTCAAGTCGGTAGTCAATTCAATTTTTACCAAAGTGTTTGCGTCATATAATCCTGAAAAATTAGTTAGTTGCCCATTAATATATGTTTCAACTTGTCCATATTGAGGGTTATTCACATTCAACTCAATCGTGTATTGATTGATGTATAAAGGTGTCAATCCAATTGTGGTAGACTCACCTATCATTTCAGGCACAAAAGCAACATCACTAGTTTCTGTATATTGAACTGAATTGCATTCAAATCCAACGAATTTATATCCTTCGTTGTATGACCCAGTCAAATCAAATGTTTGGTACAAATATATATTTGAAACGCTAGCAGAATAATTGCCCTTTGTCGCGTTGTTATTTACAGAAAGTGTATATTGAATTTTGCTAAAAATAAATGTATAAGTTCCTTGTTTTGTCGAATCAAAATCTTCGATAATTATCGTGCCGCTATTTTCTGTCAATAGAACAATTTCCTCTTGATTGAGATAATAGCCAAGTATATTGTAGCCCTTGTTTGTCATGTAGTGTATTGTGAAAGAATCGCCAGTTTCAAGTTCTAATACTTGATATTCAGTTGAATCAGAATTTAATGTCAAATATGCAACGGCAGGGTTATCTTGCTCAAACGCTCTTCCTCCGACATAATCCGAAGAAGAAAGAGTTAGCGATAGTGAAACGGTGTTAATTTTTGATACTATGACAATATAAAAATCGGTGTTTGCGGTAATAATATTTGATTTTGATATACTCCCATCCACATCACTCACATCATCGATTGGTATGCCATTATAATCATTTTTGTACAAACCCAATACATTATAATTACTTATATCAAATAATTGATAAGTAACAGTGTAAGTACCGTTGTAGTTCGGATAATCATTTCCAGTCAAAACACTCGCAGTCAAAATATCCGTACTTGTCCAATCATCTAATAGAGTAACCGTTGTGCTATTGCTAGATTTTTGAACTATGCTTAACGTTGCGGTATATGCATTTTGGGTGTACTGAGGATAAATAACTATATCATCGTATTCCAAAATCAATTCGTACTCATCGTATTCATTTGACACTATATCAATAAATTCACTATATTCAACATCTTCATTACTCTTATATTTGTATTTATAACCATTTAAGGTATATCCGTCATTCATAACGGCGGTTAATTTTACATTTTCACCGAAGAAACCAGAATAAGGAGAAAAAATGTAAGAATTTTTCTCTACGCCACCCCAACCATAATCTCCTGTTTCAAATGTAACAGTACTTGTACGTGCAACAGTTACTTCAAAAACAAGTCTGCCGTTTGGATAATCTATATCTGGCAATATATAACAAGTTTTTATTAATTTAGAATTAATTGTAAAAGTGAACGCTGAACTAGTATTCATTGTATGGTATGGTTTGTTTACAGTAGTCAACAAACTCCATTTTTGGAATATATAATCTTCATTTGGTGTGTTCGGTTGTACTCGTAAGTTATCGCCAAGTACTACAACATCAGTTTCGGTATCGCTTACTTTGAAAGACAATGAAA
>JAQVLJ010000003.1 GCA_028704215.1 Clostridia bacterium | reverse complement strand
AATGCTCTCAATGTTTTGCAAAGTTGTATGGGAAAGAAAGTAGTATGCACTCCTGGGATTGTCGAAGGTGGAAAAGAACAACATCAAATTAACTATGCTTTGGCAAAAAAAATTAATGAAGTTGCAGACGAAATAATTGTGGTTGGTGATACAAATAGATATTCACTTAGTCATGGTTTGGACGCAACAAAAAAAATCTATTATGTAAAAAATTTAAAAGAAGCACAATTTTTATTTTCAAAAATTCTAGTTTCAAACGATACATTGTTGTTATTAAATGATTTGCCGGATGATTATAGTTAAAAAATTTCCTTTGACATTTCGATTGCATCGCTTCCGTTTTTGTAATAATTTTTTCTTACTCTTCTAGTACCATAACCCAATTTGCTATACAAACATATAGCGTCAAAATTTTTTTGTTCAGCTTCTAAACTTACTTTTTTAATTTTCATTTGAAGTGCAATTTCTTCAATTTTTTTAATTAGTTTTGTAGCTATACCTTGATTTCGATAATCAGGTAAAACTGCAATTCTCATTATGCTAAGTTCATCAACTTGATTGACTACATCGACAAATCCTACTACTTCATTTTCAATTTTTGCATACAAAATTATGCGGCTATTTTTAAGTTCATCGACATAAGTTTGTTCGCTCCATTTGTCTTCAAAACAGATATTATCAATTTTTAATATTTCAGAAATATCATCATTTTTTGCAAAAGAAATTAATAAATTTGTACGACAAATTTTCTCTTTTTCCGCTTGAGAAAGTTGATAATAAATTGGTTGCAAATCGAATTTTTTTTCTTCCAATTTTTCTTCAAAAACTTGCAGCCAAACTTGGTCATTCCACATTACTTTTTTTGGCATAATTTTACCAAAATCTTCACCTTCAAAAACTGCAATTTTTTGATTTTTTGCAATGTCAAAAACTTCATCATAAGTCAAATTTCTTGAGTATATATTTAGGTCAGAATTTGAATTTTTTTGAGCAAAATAATAACTATCATTGCTGCCAAAAATTGCAAAATATTTTTGGTCAAAATCAGACATACGTGAAAGTAATTCTAAGTTGTTTAGTCCCACACAATTTTTTTTGAAAACATCTTTAAATGCTTTGATTGTAGAAATGCCAACTCTAATTCCAGTAAATGAGCCTGGCCCAACAACTACTCCGAAAGCATGTATTTCACTCAAATCTAGTTTGGCATCTTTTAACGCTTCATCTATTAATGAAAGTAAAATTTCGTTATGTTTTTTTTGTGCGTTGTTTGATATCGAATAAATTTTATTATCTTTTGATACCAGTATTCGCAATATTTTATTAGCAGTATTTATTAATAAATAATTCATAATTATTATTCCTTTTATATTATTGAAATTAATTACAAAATTGTTATTTTTAATAAAAATGTTAAATTTTTGTTAAAAAATGTTAAATTTTGTGTACTTTTATTTAATTTCAATTTTTCTTTTATTTTCATCTATTATTTTTATATCTATTATTTTGTATTTTTTTGGTAATAATTTCAAAATATTTTCACTCCATTCAATAAATATTATTGCCTTTCTATTTGACAATATTTCATCAAAACCACTTTCGATAGCTTCAGGTGTATTGATACGATAAGCATCAAAATGATGAAGCGTTTTTCCATTGGTCTCATACGTTTTTAAAACTGCAAAAGTAGGACTATTAACATTTTGTTTGACTCCAAGTTGTTTGAAAGCAAATTGTGTAAAAGTAGTTTTTCCCGCACCCAAATCTCCATTAAGCAAAACAACATCTCCGAGTTTTAATGAACTTGCAAAGTCCTCTGCAATGCGTTTTGTATCTTCTAAATTGTTCGCAATATATATCATCTTACTACCCTCAAAATTAACTTGTTTTTCTTAACAAATTTGTCTGACAAAATGACCAAATTTTTTAACTCATTTTTTACTTTCTGAAGCTGAACTTTGTCATTATAAAATACTGTAAAAAGTTCACAATTTTTATCAACGAAATCTCCTATCTCAACATTCATTTTTATACCAACATTTCTATCGTTTTTGTCTGACATAATGTTGACAATCTGACCCAATTTTTTTGTACAAATTTTTTCTATATAGCCACATTTCGATGCACATACTTTATGATTTATTTTTGCCACCTCAATCAACTCTGGGTTAACAATTTTTTCTATATTTGCATTTTGTGCAGACATTATTTCTTCGAATTTTTTTAAAGCTAATTTACTAGATAACGCAAGTAAAACTTTTTGTTTTGCATCCTTATATTTTGTTTTGTCAGTCATACAAATTAATCGTGTCGCTAGTTCTATGCATAAACTTTTTAAACGTCCTTCTTTGCCATTTAACACCTCGATTACTTCTACCATTTCTAAATTGCAACCAATGTTTTTTCCTAATGGCTGAGTCATATCGGTAATCAGTGCTTTTGATTTGACCTTATTAATTTTCATAATGTGTGTCATAAGTCGAGCCAATTTTTTTGCTTTTTTTGTGTCAGAAAAAAATGCACCATCTCCACATTTTACATCAAACAAAACTACGTCTGCACCACTTGCCAATTTTTTGCTCGTTATCGAAGATGCAATTAGCGGTATACTATCAACTAATCCAGTCTCATCTCTTAGCGTGTAAAATATCTTGTCTGCTGGAACAAGTGTCTTAGACTGCTCTATCATACATGCGTTAGTCTGTTCAAGTAGTTTTAATATTTGCTGATGATTTTTTTCAGTTTGTATATCATCAAAAACGTGTAATTTATCAACCGTTCCACCAGTATGTCCTAAACTCTTTCCACTCATTTTTACTATTTTATAATTCAAGCTGGCCAATATGGGTACTATAATCAAACTGGTGCTATCGCTTACTCCACCAGTAGAATGTTTATCGATAATTGTTTCATCAAAATGTAATCTTTCGCCGCTGTCACACATCGCTAGTGCTAAGTCAGAAGTTTCGTTGTTCGTCATGCCAAAATCATAAATTGCTTTTAGTAATCGAACAATATCTTTTTGTTCAATAGTACCATTAACTGCTCCATCAATAAAAAATTTTATTTCATCTTGTGAAAGTCGTTTTTTGTTATTTTTTTTAATTATCAAATCAGAAATTTGCATATTTAGAGTTTATAAAAGTACTGTCCAAATGTCAACTAATTGTATGATGTGATACAAATATGGATATAATTGTGATATGTCAAAATTTAAAATAATTAGAATTTTAGATACTGTGTTCAAAACCGCAGTTGTTTTTTTAATTGCATTTGCATGGATCAATTTTTATTTGGAAAACTTGTGGCTAGTTTTTTTGTTAAGCATATCTATCACGATGTTGATATGTTATATTCTTAACATTTTTTCAGTCAAAAAAAATGCTAAAAAACAAAATGAAACATCTGTGTTACAACAAATTGAAATGAGTAATATGTCAATGCAATTAAAAACAGATTTAGAAAAAAGTAAATACATCGCTTCTCTCGTAAAAGGTGATAATAAAAAAATACACACAGCGTATGTATCGTATACAAAAAACGATATAAATAAAATCGTGACATACTACTACAAGACATCTATTTTAGATGAGTATATTTTACTTGATATAATTAATAAATTTTTGGATAAAAGCGATGAAATAATAGTGCTTTGTACTCAATATACTGACAAGGCAAATAAAATAGCATCATCAATAGCCAATCACAAAATATCTTTGCTTAACAAAAGTGAAACATATTTTAATCTTTTTTCGAAAAATGATTGTGTACCAAAAAGCAATTTAATTACTGAGAAGGCGACCAAATTTACATTTAAAGATTTTTGGCAAAAATTTAGTTCAAAAAATAATGCAAAAAAATTCTTTTTGAGCGGTTTGCTGTTGCTTGTGATAAGTATCATTATACCTTACAGCGTATACTATATAGTGTTTGGTAGTTTGTTGATGATTTTTGCATTAATCTGTTTTGTTCGTGGAAAAAGAAAATCTGAAAATACTAATATTTTTTAATTGCACTTGATTTATATATGTCTGTCAACGCATCATATAAGGCATCTATGTCTTCTTTTGAATTGAAATATCCAATCGACACACGCACCGCTCCTTGTTCTATTGTATCAAAATATTGGTGAACAAGAGGCGCACAATGCAGTCCAGTACGAACACATATATCGTATTTTTCATTAAGAATATCACCAACATAACCACTATCAATGTTTTCAAAATTGAAACTCAATACGCCGTGACAATTGTTTTTGTAATACAATTTTTGAATAGGTAAATTCTCAATTTTTTCGATTAAATAATCTGTAAGAGTATCCAATTTTTGCTGTATTGCTCCAAAATTGTTCGCCACATAATTGATACCCTCACTTAAACTTATTATTGGTATAGTACTGACTGTACCACACTCAAAACTTTCTGGAAATGTGACTTGTGGCAAAACCTCTGCACTGAAAGCGCCAGTTCCTCCAAACATATGTGGTTTTAATATTACTTTGTTTGAACATACCATTGCTCCGCTTCCACAGATGCCAAAAGTTCCTTTATGCCCCGCAAAACAAAGAATATCAATATTATCTGCTTGCATATCAATTTTTTTGTGTCCCGCACTCTGTGCTGCATCAACAATGTATAAAAGATTGTATTTTTTACAAATTGCTCCGATTTCACCTATTTTTTGAATTGTTCCCGTAACGTTAGATATATGATTGACAATTATCATATAAGTGTTTTTTTTAATTGATTTTTCAAAACTTTCGGGCAAAAAATAGCCGTCTTTGTCTGGATACAGGATAGTCAAATCTATCTTACGCTGTCTTTGTAATTCAAACAATGGTCGCAAAACAGAATTGTGCTCAAAAGCAGTTGTTATAACGTGCCCGCCTTCTTTTATTGAACCAAATATTGTATAATTCAAAGCAGTAGTACAATTTGGCGTAAACACTACTCTTTCTTCACTTTCTGCATTAAAAAATTGTTTTACTCTTTCTCTCGCTTCAAATACTTTTATAGCAACATCAATACTATGATTGTGTGCTGAACGTCCTGGATTAGCCGTGTATTTTTCCAATGCTTCATTTACGGCTTGTTTTACGATATTTGGTTTTTCAAAACTCGTAGCTGCATTATCAAGATATATCATTGTGGATTTTCCTTACTTATTGGTTAATTATATATATGAATACAAAAAGCATTTTGCACCATCAAAAAAATTGTTACGTATATTGGTATAAGGTAGTAAGTCAAATGAAATATGCAGTGATATCATTCGGAGTTCGCACAGAAACTTTGGGATTTTATAACATAATGCGTAGCTATGGTGTAATTTGCAAATTGATAAGCACACCTAGAAGTATAGCATCTTCTTGTGGTTTGAGCATAAAAATTGATGTGGATAGCATTTCACAAGCAACAAACATTTTGTTTCGTAGAAATTATAGCAATTTTGAAGGCATATATATTATTGTAGATGAAAACGGAAAAGAAAAAGCACGTAAAATTCTGTAATCAGTTTACTTTTTTTTGTCATTTTGATATGCTTTTTAAATGAATGCAAGAGATAATATGAATGTGGTTTTTGAATACTTCGATAAACTGAATCCAAATCCAAAATCAGAGTTAAATTACACTACCCCATATGAATTGCTTGTAGCAGTAATATTGTCCGCTCAGTGTACGGATAAAAGAGTAAATTTGGTCACTGAAAAACTGTTTAAAGTTGCTTCAACACCAAATCAAATGATTGAATTGGGCAAAGATAAACTTATAGAAATAATAAAAAGTTGCGGATATTACAATCAAAAATCAAAATCTATCATAGAAAGTTCTTATGATATCGTTTCAAAGTTTAATGGCAAAATACCTAATAATATGAAAAATTTGTCCACTTTGCGTGGTGTAGGTAGAAAAACAGCAAATGTAGTATTAGCAAATGCGTTTGGTGCACAAACTATTGCGGTAGACACCCATGTTCTTAGAGTAAGCAAAAGATTGGGATTGTGCAATGTAAATAGCACACCTGACAAATGTGAGCAAGAACTTCTAAAAATAGTGCCGTATGAACGACGTTCAAAATTTCATCATCAAATGGTTCTGTTTGGTAGATACAAGTGCAAAGCAGTAAAGCCAAATTGTGATGATTGTATATTAAAAAATATGTGTAAATATTATAAATCGGAGTAAATATGTTTATAGATAAAGTAGAAATTTCAATAAAGGCTGGTGATGGCGGAGATGGCATAGTAAGCTTTTTGCGTGAAAAGTACGTTCCAAATGGCGGTCCAGATGGCGGAAATGGCGGAAATGGCGGAAGCATCATCTTTGAAGCAACTAGAAATAAAAATACGCTAATTGATTTTAAATATGTAAAAAAATTTGAAGCGACTGCTGGCGAAAAGGGTGGCTCCCATCTTTGTTCTGGCAAAAATGGCAAAGACGTGATTATTCAAGTGCCATGCGGTACTATAATCAAAGATGCTGAAACTAACGAAATTTTGGCAGATATGTATGCTGACGGTGACCAATATGTAGTTTTGCAAGGTGGTAAAGGCGGAAGAGGAAATGACTTTTTCAAAACCAGTACTAGACAAGCTCCTCATTTTTCGCAACTTGGTGAAAAGACAAAATTTTACAAAGTTAAATTAGAATTGAAAACAATCGCTGATGTAGCGCTTGTGGGCAAACCAAATGTTGGCAAAAGCACTCTTTTGTCAGTTATCAGTAATGCAAAACCAAAAATTGCTGATTATAATTTCACCACTTTATCACCAAATCTCGGCGTGGTGAAGTACTATGATGATAGTTTTATAGTAGCAGATATCCCTGGACTTATAGAAGGCGCAAGTGAAGGCGCTGGGCTTGGTCATGACTTCTTAGCACACATTGAAAGAACTAGATTGATAGTACATGTTATTGATGCTTCAGGTTATTACGGAAACAATCCTATTGAAGACTATAAAATTATTAACAAAGAACTAAAATCATATAACAAACACTTGTCTACTCTACCTCAAATTGTCGCTTTGACAAAAGTCGATTTGTTACCACAGGACAGTACAGTTGTTGAAGATTTTAAGAAAAAAGTAAAAAATGTAGAAGTAATACCAATATGTAGCATTACAAAACAAAATATTAATAATTTGTTAAAATCAATTAATGAAAAATTAAAAACTCTACCTATTCCTGAGCCATTAAAAATTGAGAAAAAAGAATTGCACATTCAAGATATTACTACTGTCGTAATAGAAAAAATTAGCGACGATACATACAGGATTTCAGGCGGATATGTGGACAATTTGCAAAGAGGAATTGTATTTAGTGACCCTCAATCACAATCATACTTTCAACACAGACTTGAAAAAGATGGCATTATAGAACAAATTCGTGCAAACGGTGCTGTTGATGGTGATACAATTATATTCGGGGATCAACAATTTGAGCTTGTTGATTAAAAGGAAAAATATATGTTAACAAAACAAGAAAGAATTTTATTGCGTAGCCTTTCTACAAAAACCAAAACTACAATTTGGGTGGGAAAAGAAGGTTTTTCTTCAAGTATATATGAAAAAATAGGCGAAGAATTGAACAACCACGAGTTAGTAAAAATTAGTATTTTGAATAGTACAAATAAATTGACTAGTGATGAATTGGGTGAAATTGCTACAAAACTTGGTGCCGACATAGTAGCAACTATCGGTAAAAAAATAGTGCTATATAAATATAGTGAAAAAGATAATTTTAAACATATTTTGTAAAAATTAACATCAAACTTTTCGATAGGAATCTATCGAATTGTTTTTTGTTGAGTTATTTTTTTGTGTGGGAGAAAACATTTTCATAATATTTCCAATATTTAATCCCCCACTACCTGATGTGTTACCACCAAATAAATTACCCAACATATCGTTATTTAAAATATTTTTTAGTCCATCACCTTTCAGCAAATTCCCAAGATTTCCATTTTTTAATATACCATCTAATCCGTTTCCTTGAAACATCTGAACAACATTGCCTAGTCCGCCTTTGCTGCCTCCCCCCAGTAAATTGCCTAACATTGGAAACAAATTGCCTAATCCACCAAACATATTTCGTTGTTGTGGCTTTTGTTGAATATTTGATTGTTCTGGTATTTCATTAATTTTATTATTTGTGTAATTGTTAGTACTTTCAGGATATGCTTGCGGATATATTACTTTGTCCGCTTGAATATTTACAGTTGTTTTGTCATCATTTGATGAAACACTGTTTTTGTTGTATTTTTGATATGGATATGCATTTTTGTCTATGTATAAATGTTCATCAGTCAAATTGTAGCTCATATTTTCACCTTTTCACTTTTAATATATATATGCTCATATATTAAATAAGTGACAAAGGAGTAACTATGGATATAAGACAATTTTCTCGAGTTAATTTACATAAAGACACACCGAAACAATCAACTGAGCCAGATAAAACGCCTACTACAAATGATACTAAGGACTATGAAAACTTGATTAATAAATACAAAAACTACGATCAATCATCTCTAACTAGCGAATTTTTACAACAAGCAGACAAACTAAAAAAGGAAGGTAAGTTAAATAGTGGATATTTAGCAAATCTTCAAAATACCCTATCTCCTATGCTTAGCGTAGAACAAAAAAAAATGTTGAATGATTTGATAGAAAAAATAAAATGAAAATCGACAAAATTGACAAATCTATAATAGGTAAAGTTTCGCAATTAAACGATATTTCGGACGATTACATTATTTTTTGCAACGATATCGAGTTACTACAAAAAAAACTAGACAATATGAAAATTGTTCATTTTTCATTTCCATTCATAGAAGCATGTTATGTGCAAACAGCTTTTGATAATATATCTATTTTGACTGATTTTGAGTGTGTTCGTTATGTTGTGCCAAATACACAAGTTTGCACAATGATCTACAAGGCATTAGAATTTTGTAATGTAAAAAGTCTTAGTCAAAATCAATTTTATGGTGAAAATATTTCTATCGCATACATAGATACTGGTATTCATCCGCATTTTGATTTTTTGTTACCAAAAAGAAGAATCGTTGCTTTTAAAGACCTTTTGCACGAAAAAAATGTGTTATATGACGATAACGGACACGGAACTTTTGTTGCCGGTATCGGAAGTGGTAATGGTACTATTGACAGGCGTATTATCGGTGTAGCTCCCCAAACTAATATTGTAAGTATAAAAGCACTTGACAAAAATGGTGAAACATCTGCAAATACTATACTTGATGCAATGCAATATATATACGATAACAAAGCCAAATACAACATTCGTGTCGTTTGCATGAGCTTTGGGGCTGAATGTAGCGAAAAAATTGATCCTCTTCAAAAGGGAGCAGAAACGCTTTGGAATAGTGGTTTGGTGGTAGTTGCAGCTGCTGGAAATAGTGGGCCAACTCCAAAAACTATAAAATCTCCCGGTGCAAATTCTCGCATTATTACCGTTGGAGGTATTGACGATGGGCGAAATGATGGAGTGATAAAGATAGCAAATTTTAGTTCACGGGGACCCTCAAATTCAAAATACAAACCAGATCTCGTAGCTCCAAGCGTAAATATGACTTCTTGTAATAACTTCAAAAACAAAAAATTTTATGACACAATGAGTGGAACATCTGTAGCTACTCCTTTTGTGGCTGGTTTAAGTGCTATAATTTTGCAAAAATACAAAAACTTCTACCCTGACCAAGTTAAGCACTTTCTTACAACTAATTGTATTCCTATCGAAAAAAACCGAAACAGTGAAGGCTTTGGATATATTAAATTTTAATATTACTTTGATATTTAATATTAATTTGTTAAAATTTGTTTATGATTAAGTTTGAAAATGTGTATATTAAGTATTCTAAACGTTTTTTTTCATTGGCAAACATAAATTTTGAACTGCCAGACCATAAAAATGCTGTAATTGTAAGTGACGATGTCAATTGCGGCACTGTTTTGTTTCGATTAATTGCAAAAATAGAAAAATCTTACAAAGGTCAGATATATATTGATAATACTGAATTAAAAAAAATGAATATTAAACATATGAACATTTGCTATTTACCTATTCAGCCTACTTTTTTTAAAAACAAAAGTGTTATTTTTAATTTGACTTATCCACTCATTATTAGAAAAATTCCACACAAAAATGCCTATCAAATGGTTGAAAATATTTTGAAAAAATATAACTTAAGTCAATATCAAAATACAAAAATTCGATTTTTGCCAAATAATGTGCTTTACAAAATATTTTTTTTAAGATGCCTTGCTAGACCTATTGATATATTGCTAATAGACAATATTTTTGAAAACATAGAAGAGCAAGATTTATTATTTTATATAAACTGTATTAAAAATATAAAGACAAAAAACACAATAATTAATTGTAATAAAAAAATTGCTGAATTATTTAATTATCATATTTTAAAAATTGAAAACAGCGTTTTATCCAAATAAAAAGGATAGTTTTTCAAAGTTGACTATCCTTTTTGTCATTCTACATGTTATATCTTTGTTTTTCCCATTTTGCTTTTTGAACTTCCCATCTTCTTTGGTACATATCGGAAGCATCTTTACATGCTGTCAGTAATAATGGAGCTTTTACGCAGGTGTGATTTTTTTTGTCTTTCATAATGCTGCTCTGAATGTCGCATTCATAATCAATCACAAAATCATCTTTTTTGTTCGCAGTAATAGTAACTTGAAAGTCTGTATCTCCCACTTTTTTTGATAATGCATCAAATGTTTGTTTGATTGCTCCAGTTGTGACTACCTCATCTCGTACTCCGTTTGATTTAATAGTATACATATGTGACCTCCTATTTAATTTTATCAGTTTGTAAAAATATTTCAAAGTAATAAGCTAAATTTTATTAAACAACAATTTGTTGTTTTTGTAATCAATCAAAACTTTGTCACCTGCAACAATTTCTGAACTCAAAATTTTGTCAGCTAATACGTCTTCAATTTCTGAAGTAATTAATCTTCTTAAAGGTCGAGCACCAAACTCATCGCTTGTTCCGTTATCCACCAAATGTGACAATGCTTTGTCAGTTAATTTGATTTCAATGTTTTTTCCAGTCAAATTGTCATTAACTTTCAATAACATATTTTTTGCTATCTCTTCCATAACAGGCTTGCTCAGTTTGTTGAACACAACAATATTATCAATACGATTGATAAGTTCTGGTCTAAAACGCTTTTTAAGTTCGTCAATAGCCATTTTTTGTAAATCGATGTTGTTATTTTGTTTTTCATTAAACCCCAAATCAACTCGCTTTGCAAATAATTTGTCACTACCAATATTTGATGTCATTATAATAATAGTATTTTTGAAGTTTACTACTTTACCATGACTATCAGTAAGTCTGCCATCTTCCAAAATTTGCAATAGCATATTAAAGACTTCTGGATGTGCTTTTTCAATTTCGTCAAACAAAACAACGCTATATGGTTTGCGTCTTACTTGCTCTGTCAACTGTCCACCATCATCAAACCCAACATATCCAGGTGGGGAACCAATAAGTTTTGATACACTATGTGATTCCATATATTCGCTCATGTCCATACGAATTATTTTGTTTTCATCATCAAGTAGCGTTTCTGCTAGTGCTTTACTTAATTCTGTTTTGCCAACGCCTGTTGGACCCAAAAACAAGAAACTGCCTATTGGACGATTAGAATTGGAAATACCTATTCTGTTTCTACGAATAGCTTTTGATACCGCTGATATCGCCTCATCTTGTCCCTTAACTCGGTCTTTTAAGAGGATTTCTAATTTTAAAAGCTTATCGCTTTCCATTTCGGTCAATTTTGTAACAGGAATTTTCGTCCATTTGCTTACAACTTCGGCAACATCATTTTCTGTTATTACAATCTTTTTAATGTCTTTAGATTTCTTTTCCTGAATTTGCTTTTGAACTTTATTTATTTCATCGCGAAGTTGAGATGCCTTTTCAAAATTTTCTTCAACTATTGCATTTTCTTTATCGTTTTCGAATTTTAATAATTTTTGATTCAAATTTTCATCTTCTTTGCTTACGTAGTTGTTTTTTACCTTAGCACGTGATGCCGCTTCATCTATCAAATCTATCGCTTTGTCTGGCAAACTTCTGTCCTGAATGTATTTGTCAGACAAATTTGCAGCAGCGTTGATGGCTTCATCAGAAATAGTTACATTATGGAAGTTTTCATAACTCTTTTTGATACCTTGCAATATTTGAATGGTTTGTTCGACAGTTGGAGGATCTACCATAATTGGTTGAAATCTTCTTTCCAATGCTTTGTCTTTTTCGATAAATTTTCTGTATTCATCCGTAGTAGTAGCACCTATTGTTTGCAATTCACCACGAGCCAAATATGGTTTAAGCATATCCGCTGGACTAGTTTCGCCCTTTTCACTACCAGCCTGAGCCAATGTATGAATTTCATCAATGAATACTATGATGTTTTTGCTTTCAATTATAGTATCTATTGCAGTTTTTAGTTTTTCTTCCATTGCGCCACGATACTTTGTACCCGCCATTAGTCCACCAATATCCAAATTGTAAAGCGTTTTATCTTTGAGTAATTCTGGTACTTGATTGTTTACAATTTTTAATGCCAAACCTTCTACAATTGCCGATTTTCCAACTCCCGCTTCACCTATCAAAACAGGATTATTTTTGGTTTTTCTACACAATATTTCTATCATTCGCTCAATTTCATCTTCACGTCCTATTACTGGGTCAATTTTTCCGTTTTTTGCACGTAAGGTAACGTCGCTTCCCATATCGGTAAGCACACTTGGCAAATCACTAGAATACATGTTATTCTTTGTATTAATTTCTTTATCTTTATATTTATCTATAGCCCTTTCTTTCACGTACCCAACTTGCACAAAACCATTAAAGTTTGCTGGAAAATCTTTATTTTTTGAAGTTGGATTGTTACCTGTTATCATAGTTATCATTTTGTTACGCATTTCATAAACATTAAGTTTCAAAACACCTGACAAAATTTTTATTGCAAAACTATCAGTCTGCGATAACAATGCAATAAGCAAATGTTCCGTTGTTATATAGGCACTATTCGTCTTTTTCGCAACTGAATTTGCTATCACAAACATTTCTTTTGTGCGTGGAGTAAACTCTATGCCAATACTTGGTATCAATGTATAAGCAGATTTCAAAATTTCCATCACAATCTGTGATGTAACGCCATAATTTTGGAGCAATTTGTACGCTTTGCTTTCTGTCGTAGTGGTAATTCCGTACAAAATATGCTCTGTGCCAACTTGTCCACCGAATTTGATGGCACAATTTGAGGCGTTTTGAACTGCCTTATTTGCTAAATCTGTTAAATTATATACCATATTGTATCTCCTTCTATTTTCTATCAATATTTTTTTAGTAAATGAATAATGATTTGTTTCAGCATTTTTGCGCGTATACTGTTGTCAATATTGATTGGGTTTTGCAAAGATTTTGGACTAATTGTTTGTTGAAGTATGTCATATTGGTCATCTGTCAAAATTTCTCTTTCATTCAAACTTTTAATTATTTGCATTGCGCTTGTATAATCTATTTCATTTTCTATTATATCCAAAAGATTGGTCAAATAGCCTTCTTCTGTGTCTTGAATCTTAAATACTTTGATATATCCACTTCCGCCTCTTACGCTTTCGATAACGTAGCCTCTGTTAAGTGTAAAACGTGTGTTCAAAACGTAATTGATTTGACTGGGGACGCAATCAAAAAACTTTGCCATTTCATTTCTACTTAACTCAATGGTATTATCATTTTCTAAACTATCTAAAATAAACTGTTCAATGATATTGCTTATGCTAGACATATTACCCCTTTTTATTTAGAATTTGACTATCTTTGACCTTATTATAATATATTGTTTTTTCGATGTCAACAATTTTATAAATTTTTTAATTTTTTTTTAAAAAAAGTATCAGATACTATTCTGATACTTTTTCCTTCTTTACAATTTATTTTCGCTCTCTAATACTTCGACTCTTACTTCACGTATTCGTCTATCTTTAATTCGAGTAATTGTGAAATTTAACTCAACTGGAACTTGAATATATAACCCATTTTTGTCCAATTTTTCGTCAATTGTTTTAAAAGTGTAGCACTGATTAATTTGTGGTAATTGCTCTGCTAAAGCAAATAAATATCCACCTAATGAGTTGTATTCTGTTTCTGGAAGATGTTCTATTTCTAGTTCTTCGAACAGATCATCAAGGCTTGTTTCAGCATCTACCAAATATACATTGTCTTTTAACTTTTTGATTTGGTCTACCATAATAACGTCATCATGCTCATCATATATTTCACCAATCATTTCTTCAATGGCGTCTTCCATGCTTACTATTCCACTTGTGCCGCCATGTTCGTCAAGAACAATCGCCATATGTTTTTTTGTTTTTTGCATTTTTCTAATAATATCATCTACTTTCATATTTTCATTAATAAACAAAGGTTCAGTCATAATAGACTTCAAATCTGTAAATTCATTTTTTAATATTGTTGCAAAATAATCCTTTTGATTTAAAATGCCAATGATATGGTCAATATCTTTGTCATATACTGGCAATCGGGAATACATAGTATCAAAAAAAACTTCTAAAATGTGCTTTGAATCGTCATCAATTTTGATTGCAGTAACGTCCACTCGCGGAGTCATTATATCGTATGCTATTCTATCGCCCAAATCCAAAACACCTTGAATAAGGTCTGCGTCTTCACCGTTGATAACGCCCTCCTCGTGCATTGTATCTATGATACTTTCCAATTCATCTTCTGTTACAGTTGGAGTTGAATTTTCAATTTTTTTGACTTTTTTTAAGCAGGTGCTTTGCAATAGAAAAAAGAAATATGATATTGGATACAAAATTTTTGAAACAAATAGCATAATAGGTGCCAATTTTAATACTGTTTTTTCTGGATTCAGTTTTGCAAAACTTTTTGGTAGTATCTCTCCAAAAATAAGTACAACAATTGTAACTATTAAAGTATTGAGTAAATTTGCTAATGTTGGATTAATAATCCACAACGAGAACAAATATGCACAAATTGTTGTATTTGCAATATTTACAAGATTGTTTCCAATCAAAATTGTAGTCAATGTTTTGTCAAATTTTTCTGATAAATAAAGTGCCTTTCGTGCACCTTTGACGTTTTCGTCAGCCATATTTTTAATACGAATACTGTTCGCTGAGGTAAAAGCAGTTTCAAAACAAGAAAAAAATGCAGACAATATAAGTAATACTACGACAAAAACTAATAATAGTATACTCGTACGACCCGCACTACACAGCATGTTAATACACCGTTCCAAAATTATTTACTCCTTAATTGATTATTTATATAATATCAAAAATAATAATAAATGTAAAATAAAATACATAAAAACAACAAAAAATCCGCTTAAAAAAACGGATTTGTATTTAAAACTAAATTTTTGGCACTATTTTGACAATTTTTCTACCCTTTCCATCATGATCAAAACGCATAATGCCGTCACTTGTGGCAAATAATGTATAGTCTTTTCCCACTCCGACATTTTCACCAGCGTGAACTTTTGTACCACGTTGACGTATCAAAATATTTCCAGCAAGAACAAACTGTCCATCAGCACGTTTTAAGCCAAGACGTTTTGAATTGCTATCTCTGCCGTTTTTTGTACTACCGCCACCTTTTTTGTGGGCGAATAATTGAATATTAAACAACATACTAATCTCCTTTTATATCAATATACTTTTTGTAACTTTTTTGCAAAGTTTGTAATCCTAAAAATGTAGATTTCATTATTATCTGAGCATCATAATTGCTAATGTTTTTTATATCGATTGACAAAAATGCTTTTGCTTCATCAATTACATATTTTACAGGTATGTTAGCAATTTTTTGCAATGACAAAATAGCGTTTTGAACTAATGTGGATACTGCACTACATACTATGTCCTTTCCACTTTCGGCAAAGCCAGAATGTCCGCTGCACTCAAGAAAAACAATGTCTTCTTTATCTTTTTTGGCTACTATCTTTATCATTTAATTAACCTATTTTTTCTACCAAAACTTTGGTATGTGGCTGTCTATGACCTTGTCTTTTGCGTTCGTTCTTTTTTGGTTTATATTTAAAAACTAAAATCTTTTTGTCTTTAAATTGCTCCAAAACTTTCACTTTTGCTACTACACCTTTAATATAAGGTGTGCCTGTAACAATTTTTTCGCCATCAATAGTCATCAATACTGGTAAATCAACTACAGTGCCAATGTCTACATTTAATCTATCTACATAAAATTTTTGACCTTCGGTAATAGTATATTGTTTGCCGCCTGCTTCAATAATTGCTTGCATAGTTTTCCTCCTTATCAAGACTCACTCAATCGGGTGAATTTAAAAAAATTGCTTTAAAAACCCTTATAATGTGGTACTAGTTGAGATAATACCAAAGTATTACCAACTTGTCAACAATTTTGGTCTTTTTGCAATTAAAAATAATCATAGATATATGGCTTATTTGTTTAAAAAATTTTTTATCAATGTATAAACTTCATCATTAATTTGTTCAATGCTTTTAATTTCATTTGCTTTTACACATTCGATACTAACCCATTCATTTCTTTTTGCCAAAGCGAGATAGGCTTCTTCTGCCAAGCGTAAATGGTGTTCGCTTAATTCATGTTGGTCTGCTTTTTCTTTTCGATTTTGTTTTAATAACAACGCACTTTCGTATGGTAAATGTAGAAAAACTGTATAGTCGGGTCGAGGCAATTCAAGCAATTCATATTCTAACTTTTCGATAAATGAAAACATTTTTTCTCTTAGATTTTTGTCTTCAATTTTGCCACCCTGATGTGCCATATTTGATTCTGTATATCTATCCAAAATTACATTTATGCCTTTATTAACATAATTTTTTATTTCATCGATATTATATTTTCGGTCAGCAGCAAAATACAAACTAGCAACATAAGGACTAACATTTGACGCCGTTTCATAAAAAAAGCCTTCACCATATTCAGGTTTTCCTAAATAGGGTCCGGCTATAATCTTGCCCGTTGGAGTATCATAACGTGGAAAGCATAATCTTACTGTGTTTACATTGTCTTCATTAAGTCTTTTGACAAGTAACTCAGATTGAGTTTGTTTGCCCGAACAGTCCGTTCCTTCAATAACTATAATTTTACCATTCATAACCAATCACCTTAATGTTATTTTATCATAAATATTATTTAAAATAAACTATTTGTAAGTGATTATATTTTTCAATGCGCCTTCTATCGACGTATTGTACGAAAATTTTTCCACATATAATATTAGTTTTTGTTCTGTAATTTGATAAGATATACCGTTGATTTCACATAAAAATACCGTATATGAGTTTGGTTTGATTTTTTTGTATAATTCTAATAATGTATTTGATTTATCTACATAAAAATAGGATATTTTATATGTTTTTTTTAGCTTCAAATAGTTAAATCGAGTTACAAGGTCAAATGTATTTTTGCTATTCAAATTCGTCAAGAAAAAAACTGCAAAAATAATATAATACACATTAATTTGATTAAAACATGACCAAACAAAAAATGCAAAAAAAACTACACTTAGTACTATACAAATAATATTGCCTACAAATTTTGCTTGCTTTAAATTAAGTTTTTTGTAAAGTATGCTGTTAAGAATTCTGCTACCGTCAAGAGGATATATAGGTAACAAATTAAATATAGCAAGTACAATATTTGCATTGAAAAACTCTTTAGTATAAAAATATGATTCGGGTATCATCCACCATAGACTTGAACATAGTAGACACAAAATGATATTACAGGCTGGCCCAGCGATTGCAATCAAAAATTCGTCTTCTGATTTTATGTGTGTTTTTAAATCTATAGATAATCCATTAATTCCAAGAAAAACGCTATTAAGTTCATAACCTCTTTTTTTTGCAACAAAATAGTGACAATATTCATGTAAAAATAATGCTGCAAAATAATTGGCTAGTACAAAAATGTTGTTTGTAATCAAACATATAGCTAGTAGTATCAAAAAGCCTATTCCAGCCTTAATTTTTATCATAACCACTCTGAAAATTGCAAAACATCGTCAATAGTGTTTCCATTTTTATAAATCCGTAATGTAATTAAATGGTCGCTATTATAATTTATTCCCAAAATTTGCTTTGAATATATTATATCCCCTTCTTCTACACCAAAAATAATTTTGCCTGAAATGGTAATAACAGTTTTTTCATCTATCTTTATTACCAACATATTTTCATTATCAACCCATTCAACACTTAAAACGGTACCGTTACATGGACTTTTTATTTTTGAATATGTTTTGGACGAGTATTTTATGTACCCATCACCCATCAAAATGTCATCATAGTCAGATATGTGATAAAAAACATCATTTAAAAATTCATCATCATATATATCAAATATTTTGCTCACAAAAGTAATGTTTGAATCATCAGAAAACAATTCTATATCGGGGGCAAAATACTGTACTATTCCATACACACCTGTCATTATTGCATTAGTAAAACGAGTATCTATAAGGTCTATTACGCAGACACATGAAAATACCGCAAGAAGTGAGCATATACCAAAATGTAACCAGCCAAAAAAATTTGTTTTACTACTTCTTCTCACATAAAAACACAATAATTTGGGTTGTTCATAGGTCAAAAGTTTTTGTATTTCTTGCATATAAGATTATATGCTTGTCCATCAATATTTTGAACTAGAAATTGTATTCATAAATTTTGGTCTATCTCCCACCATATTAATGGTGATATCAAATTTTCTAAACTCGTTTACTTCAATATTCACCACAACACTTTCATAATCAATGTCAAAATAATTGTTTATAAGAAAAAAAATGTCGCTACGTATTATTTCTTTCATATATTTTGGATTGTTTTGCTTATCGGTTGTCAAAACATTATTCAAACGTGTATTTATCTTGTTCATTATATCCTCTTTTTTAATAAACGACGAACATTTCCCAATAGTCCTTTGTATTTGTATGTGCAATCAAACAGCTTTTTGCTACCTGTCAAAATATTTTCTGCCAAAACATCAAATGCTCTCACGCTTGAATATTTGTCATTCAATCTAATTGTACCGATATTTAGACAATTTGAAATATGGTCATCTTCCGGTATTAGTCCGCCAAATTCTATGCCAAGCGCTTTACTTATTTCATATACATCGAGCATCATTTTTTCCTTTATCAAATCACCTCTTGCTCTATTAACTACAAATCTTTTATTATTAAGATTGTAACTTGATAGTATAGTAACCACTTTGTCTGCATCTCTAATCGCCGATAAGTGCGGAGTCGTTATGACAAGTGCTTCGTTCGCACATGAAACAGATCGATTAAAACCTGCATCTATTCCCGCTGGGCAATCAATTAGAATAAAATCAAAATTCAAACTCAATTCATCGATAATTTGTTTGATTTGGTATGTAGAAATATTTATATCTTTCACAACATTTCCAGACGATAAACTAAACAAAAGTGGATATTGGTCATCTTGTATTAATGCTTGTCGCAAACGGCATTTTTTCTCTATAACGTCTTGCATAGTATAAAGTATTCTGTCTTCAACTCCCAATACCACATCAAGATTGTTTAGTCCTATGTCCATATCTATTACGCAAACTCTTTGATTTCTTTTTGCAAGATGTAAGCCCAAATTTGCTGAAATTGTCGTCTTACCAACTCCACCTTTGCCAGAAGTAATAACAATTATTCGTGACATATTTTTACTCCCATAAAACAAAACTATGATTATAATAAAAAAATGTAAAGTACAAAGCTTCACATTTTTTGTTATCGACAATAATAGTCAAAATTTATAATCAAAAACTTATTTTAATAAATTGTTTGTCTTTCGACAGCAACTTCCCTGCGCCCAAAATAGACGACTCTTTTGGATTGTTGACAATGTGTATTGGATATGCAAATTTTTTGTTAGCATACTCAAATAATCCAGGAATGCACGATGCACCACCAGATAGAACAATACCAGTTTTTGTTAATTGAATTTTTATTTCATTAGACAAACTGTCTATAAATTCACTAACCAAATCAAAAATATGGTCATATGTATTGGAAATTGCAACACGAATTTCATTTGCGGTGATTTGTTGATTTATTACAGAATTGTCTTCATTTACGCCTAAAAATTCTGTACTAAACAAGTCTTTGTTGTATAAAGAACCAATGTTTTTCTTTAAATTTTCGGCAGTTTGTATGTTTATACTTAAATCAAAATTGTCTTTGATATAAGTTTGAAGTGCAGAATCCATATCTACACCACCTAACAAACATACTTTTCCTTTTAAAAACTCAAAGTCATTCAAAACTGAAATGTCAGTAACGAACTTTCCAATGTCTACCATTACTGCGTAATCATTTAGTGAAAATTGATCAAAATATGCACGTGAACACACACCGTTTTGGACAAAAGTGACTTTTCGACATCCTGCATATTTAAAAACAGATTTAAGATCACTTAGTTGTTTGTGATTCATTGCACAAGGCACCGCTATCAAAACATTTATTGAGGTTAAAAAGAACTTATCCATTATACAATCATCAAGTATTTTTCGAACTAATATTGTTGCCATTCTATGATTTTTTACATCCAACCTATCAAATGGTTTGTAAACAAATACGTTTTTTGAATCAGCTATTTTTTGAGCGTCATTTCCAAATGCTTTTACTTTAATTCGTCCGCCTCGCTGACTTACCGCCAAAAAAGACTGATGTCGTGCAATCACGCCTACGCCTTGTCGATAAAAAATCAATTCATTATTACCAAATTTGACAGCAATATTAATGCGTGACATTTCGCCTCCTACAATATTTGCAAATTCTTTTTAAATGCCTTTTTGAAATCAAATGCTACTTTCATACCTTGTGATATTTCTAGTGAAGCATCTTTTTCTACTTCTGTTTTTAAAATTACTGTATCGCCAAGAACGTCGCAACTAATATCTTTTACATAATTGGAACCTGTAATGTTAAGCAATGTAGCCAATTTTACTATAACAGCCAATTTTTTAACTGCTTCTACATCTTCTTCTTCCACTATGTCTTTAAATTGTACCCAGTCATTCAAACTGAATTCGTCAATATTTTGACAAGATGCTATAAAAGCAGCGAGAACAATTTCTTGATGAGATGCTCCATATATTGCAGAATTGCATATTACTGGGAAACAGTTTTTTTCATAATTGTTGAAAGATATGCGTTTGCCACTCATACTCATACTTGCTGCGATACGTAATATTTTTAAAAAGGTTCTGCTTAGTTTGTGCAAAACTTTTAGTTGTCTATACAAAATTATGGCAATATCGTACACATTGCTCATACATTTTCCCGTAGGATAAAATTCGTTAATGCTGCTTAAACTGTATCCCAAAACATCCAATAATGGCTTGTCCATTGATTGACTAATGAGAGTTTTTGAAATAATACCATACATTTCTCCACAAGTCGATACATGTATAGGTGTACAAGCGTAAGTAGCAAAAGCACTTTTAACAATAGCCATGCCAGCCGCCAAAACGTCAACTCTCATATCTGAGATACCTTTCAATTTTTTGCTATTGTCAAGGTCTAATGCAGATACAAGTTTGAATACTTGCATAAAATTCTCATTTTTTATGCAATAATTGTGTGACAAATCAAGCGGATAATGTGTGGATTTTCGACATAATTTTCCTACACTTTCGAATATTTTGCCTATTCCGATAAATTCGTATTCTTCTTCAATTTCACCGAACCATTTGACATTTTTTAATTCTGCTAAACAATAATCCACCATCTTTTGCATTTTTTCTTCTGGGTTTTTTTCATTTATAAATTTTTCTGCCAAAGTATTCGCGCCAAAATTTAATGAAGCACTGTTAAGCACTACTCTTCTATTATAATGTACTAAGTCGCAAGTGTTGTCTGCAATTTGTAAAATAACTCCCTTTGGTATGGAAAAAGAATTCAAAATAGCGTTGTGAATTGCTGTTACCTTATCTTCTTGTGTCAATATCTTAAAAAATAATGAAACAGTCTTATATATTTCATCCAAAAAAGCAATTTGATTGCGTGCTTGTGTAATAGCATTGTCAGCAAAGCAAATTGTATTTTCTATTTTGTTCATATCAATAATACGTCTAAATATTTTGAGTATTTCGATAGTTTCAGCAATTCGAGTTGGTTTCAAATACCCATCACGCTCCATATCTTGACATATTTTCACATTTTCAGTAATTTCTTGGTCGATAATGAAAAAACCTGTCGTCGTATAGTTCAAAATAGACAATTTTACCTCGTTAATTCCGAGTTGAATAACTGCAATTTTTTCCATAGTTTCACCTCTTTTCGTCTGTACGTTAGCATTAAAAAAAGATATAGTCAATACTTTTTTTAATTTTTATTATTCAAATAGCAATTTAGTCGTAATCTATTGCTTCAAATGGGCAAATACTTGCACACATGCCACACGAAATGCAAATATCTTTGTTTATGTAAGCCTTCCCATTAACAAAACTTATCGCATCAACTGGACAATTTGCTATACAAGTACCACAAGCAGTACATTTTTCTTTGTTTACTATCATATTTTCTCCTTAGATTTTTGTGCCGATATATGTTGCAAACTCATTGTATGGTACATTTTCGGTATTTGGCAACACCTTGAAGGTCATAAGTTTTTCCGTTATAGGATGATTAAATTTTAAATAATATGCCCACAAAGCCAAATCTCCGTTGTGTAATTTGTCGCCATACTTAAAATCATTGTATATAGGTGTTTTTAATACTTTGGACATCTGCACACGTATTTGATGTGACCTACCCGTTTTGAGTGTTACTTCTACTAAGGACAAATTATTTATGCTAGCCAAAACATTGTAATCCAATACTGCTTGTTTGGCGCCCTCTTCATACTGCGGTGCTAAATATACTGTATTGGTTTTTTCATCTTTTTTTAAGTAATTGACCAATTCATCTGACTGAATAACAGGTTTACCCAAAACCACACACAGATATTTTTTGTCTACATCATGTATTTTGAATTTTTGTGACATACGTTTTGCACATTTGCTAGTCTTTGCAAAAATCATAACTCCACCAGTTGGGCGGTCAAGTCTATGGACAAGTCCCAAAAATACGTTTCCGGGCTTATTGTCACGTTCTTTTAAGTATTCTTTCAAATATGTAAGCAAATCTTTGTCTTTGCTATCATCCGCCTGCACAGAAATATTAACTGGTTTAATAACTACCAGCAAATGATTGTCTTCGTATATTATTGAAGGTTCAAAATCCATCATTTCTCCTAATCAAAATATTTGACAGCACTGCAACCACAAGGCAAAAATATATTTTTTTCTTCGGTTGGAATACATAATTCATAACTTTCGGTTTTTCCATTTTGAGTAAATACTGTATTTAAAATATTACTCATTACTGTTGGTTGTAATCCAGTTGTATAACTATTAATCAAAACTAGGACTGGTTTTTCTGACAAAACTTTTTTAGTCAAAGTTACAAAATCAAATAAGTCATCTTCAAGTTTCCAAGTTTCGTTGTTTGGACCTCTCCCAAAACTTGGCGGG